>NZ_JAUBOJ010000224.1:9494-11927 GCF_036700185.1 Microcoleus sp. BM001215392
GTGTGCACTGCGCACCCTACAAGTAGAGTGTTTGCATCTATGATTCAGTAAGGTGCTTATGGCGCACCCTACAAGTAGAGTGTTTGCATCTAGGATTCAATCAATAACTAATAACCAATAACTACTATGCCTGCTGTTAGTTTAATTCGTGCTAATTCATACGATCGCCAAAATCTACAAAAATCTTTAGAAAATCTGCTCGCACCCTTGGGCGGAATGTCGGCTTTTGTCAAATCGGGCGATCGGGTTTTGCTCAAACCCAACCTCCTCACAGGTTCTCGCCCGACAAAAGAATGCGTCACCCGCCCGGAATTGGTTTACTGCGTGGCTAAAATGGCGATCGAAGCGGGAGGAAAACCATTTTTAGGTGACAGTCCAGCTTTTGGTAGCGCGATGGGTGTCGCCAAAGCCAACGGTTATTTGCCGCTGTTGGCAGAACTGAATTTGCCAGTAGTTGAATTTCAAGGAAAACGCTACGAAACTGTCAGCAAAGATTTTAATCATCTGCGAATTTGCAAAGAAGCAATGGAAGCAGATGTCGTGATTAACTTGCCAAAACTCAAATCTCACGTTCAATTAACCGTGACAATGGGCGTCAAAAATTTGTTCGGCTGCGTACCCGGAAAAATGAAGGCTTGGTGGCACATGGAAGCTGGCAAAGATAGCGCCAGATTCGGTCAGATGCTGGTAGAAACTGCCCGGGCAATTAACCCAAATTTGACGATTTTAGATGGGATTATCGGTCACGAAGGTAACGGGCCAAGCGGCGGCGAACCTAAGTTTTTGGGAATTTTGGGCGCGTCGAGTGATGTGTTTGCATTGGACAGAACTTTAGTAGAAATTATTAATGTCGATCCGGCGCTGGTTCCGACTGTAGCTGCGGCGATGAGATTGGGACTTTGCTCGAATTTAGAGGCAATTGATTTTCCGCTTTTGCAGCCGGAAAGTCTCAAGGTTTTGGATTGGAAGTTGCCGGAAAATATGATGCCGATCGACTTTGGAATGCCGCGGGTAATTAAGTCTACTTTCAGGCATTTTTATATCCGGTTTATCAAAGAACGGATGGGGGCTTACGCTGGCAAATAAAGGTTGGTAGTAAAGTTCGATCGTTCGGACTTCAGTCCGCATCAAATGAGAGAGGACTGAAGTCCGAACGATCAAACCTATCTAATCTTTTTATTTTTCATTTTCTAGGGCAACCAGCGGGGGCGAAATCCTTTTAAAGGCAATTCTTCGGGTGATACAGAATTATTAGATACGGCTGCATTCTTTAAGTTTACAAGTATGAGATTTGAAGAAGCGATCGCACTTCCGCCATCTGTTCTCAAATCTCCTGCGACTAATTCTGCTTTTTTGACAACTACCCGATCTAATAGCAATTCTAACCCATCGGGCGACAAACTCATTTTTGTCTCTACTTGGTCGGGCAAAGCTAACAGCGGTTTTACTGCAAATGTCTGCAAGTCAATGGCTTCGACAGTAAGTTGTTCGGAAAACTCTTTCCCTGGCTTGCGCCTGGTTAACAAGCAGTAAAGCTGAGGATTTCTGGGGTCAAACTGACAGTTGAGGAATTCTCCGGTGGTACGGATCAATTCTTGTTTTATAAGTGCGATCGTACTGGAGACGCGCCCTGAGAGTATACACTAGCAGCCGCCCAGACCAACTAATTTTTCCTGGCAAAGATGGCTCTACGTGCAGATTTGCTTCTACCCTGCGACGATCCATCGGACGGCTGAAATTCAGCACTAAAGCGGTATCTCTCGCCCCTACTTGTTGGTTTTTCCAGCTAAAATCGCGCACTTTCGGCAAAGCTCGATCGCCACCAACTAGCAAAACCAGGATCGCCAAACTCAGCAACAGCATCAATGATACAGCCGCACGGTCGATCGGCTCCAATCTTGTTAATTTTCTCAAAAACATACCAGAGCCTGAATTTAGACTAGACTTATTCCCAAATTTGAAAGTCCGCGTGCACTGACTTTCAATAAGACAAGCAATCTCAACGATCGAAGTTAATTGAAATTTTAGGCGATCGGCTCACATCAATCGATCGATCTGCTAAACTAAAATCCTGCTCTTCCACAGGAAAGTTATCGCGAACAAAAACCTACTAACTTTACTGGGCTGCTCCGGTTCTGTAGCCAAAGATGCTGTTAGCGGTAAATCCCGCCAATGCTAGCACCCGAATTTCCCCAAATCCAAGCAGAGAACCCAAGGGCAAAATCGCAGTCAATCCAGGAACAAATCAAGAGGAAAGCCAATCCTTGCTGCCAGAAATCAACTCAGACAAAATATGAAACCTCGCCACCATAACTTTAGGCTGCGACTGCGCCGGCTGTCGAACCCAAGTCCTCCAAATGATACAACAAGGACGGCTGATAGCTGGTAAAAGTATAGTCATTTATAGGCATGGGAGGCTTCAAGTCCCTCCCC
>NZ_JAUBOJ010000225.1:0-11916 GCF_036700185.1 Microcoleus sp. BM001215392
CGTTTATTTTACCAGATGCCGTCACTGAATTTTTTTTGACCTGAATCCTTACCTTACGCACTACCAAATAAACCGCTTAAAACAATGAGTAACGAAGAAGGAAAAATAAGCGATCGCCAAATCGATAAAATTAGGACGATCGCCCGCTCGATCGAACTGTTGCTGTCGATCGCCGATACTAACCTGGGGCGATCGCATCTCTGGACGATCTCTCTTTTGTTGATTACTCCTGTTCAGTAAAATGCCTTTTCATTACACAAGCAACATGACCGTATGTACTACCTTCTAAACCCTCTAAAGCATTATGTTCTATATCCTCGTACTGACCTAATTTGCTAGTCCACTTACCATTAGAAAGTTGTCTCGCAGCGTGTTTGGGTTTCCCATCTAAAACATAAATGGCTATCTTTTCAAAACCAGTTTCCAGCAAAGCACTATCGCAGACTTCGTATCCTAAAGTTTGATAAGCCATAATAAAAGCAATTAGAGATTCCTCGCGCACTATATTAGGTGGCCAGTAATCCTGACCTTTGTCATCCGGCCACCACCATTCTTCCGTACTTCGAGCAGCCCAAGCTATACAATTATAATCAGTTGTATCTGGACTGGTAATTTGATATCCCGCTGTCACTAATTTAGGATGATTTTGTTCGATCCATTCTTTAATGTTTTGCTGCCAAGCATTATTTCCTACCATTTGTAACCTTTTGCTTTCCCCCACTCCAGCCAAATCTGAGTCATCTCTTTTGTTTTACCTCGTTTTTCCAAAGGTACTGGATCTTCTCCAGTAATTTCACACAAAGCCCAAAACCAACGCCCCGACTTTCTTTCCACTTCCCTTAATAACAGAGGAATTACTACTGGACCCATCCTAATAATTTGTTGGTAAGCAGGGTGCATAACTAAATCGGTACTTGATGAAATACCTATAGTTTCATTGCGCCATTGTTGTACTAAATTTATAAAAGTGCGATCGATTTCCTCGATCGCACTTGGCATTGCACCCACTGGATAAAAGTACCCAACTAAGCGTCCGTTATACTCTATTGCTAAAGGTTCTGTTTCCTCTAACAAAACTTGTTCCTTTAATTGCAGTAAGTTCGTTTGTTTCATTGGGCATAAATTAAAATATTAGTGTTAATTGCGATCTTAATTTAAAAATATATTTTTGTCAATAATTGAATGCAACGCGATCGCGCATTCCAGACCAAATATATCCACCCATTTCGGTGAATGCGGTAATGGTGACTCGTAACACGCGGGATTTCTCCCTAATTATGGGTCTAGTTATTGAAGATTGGACGGAATAAATCTCTGGCTATAAATTACCTAAAGACTTAAATGATTTATGAACAACAGGGTGTGACTCTTTAACTGCAATTCCTAACCGCTAATGCGGTTTTTATGGGTGCACTTTTCAGATTTGTACTCATGAAAACCAAGCTGGTATTGCCAGTTATTGACTCCAAAACTAGAGAGTCAATGCTGTTCCATTTCAGATCGCAACCCTATAAACCCAAGAAAAGGCAAGCTCTAATCCCCAACCTCAAACGAGATTTAAAACCGGGCTGGCTTTTAACAATTCTCGCACAAATAGACCGATGTTTATGGGGAAGGTGGGATTATTGGACTTTGTGTCAAGCTGTCCCCGCTCATGCCTGGATGCGGTGGCAGATGGAGCCAATGCTAGCCATTCTGGAGAACAGAAAACCCGAAAACTTACCCAAATTTGTAATTGAGGAAACTTTGCCAGCAGAACCGATTCCGCAAATCGAATGGCAGCATTCTCCTGCCGCAGAAGCCATGCTAGATAACACTCTCAATTGCATTCCCCAACACGGAGAATGGAAAACTTGGTCAGCTTGGGACTATTTGGAGTTTTTCTTGGACTGGGTTTTGTTCGCATTCGGACATCCAGCTTACAAGATTTTACCCAAAGAACCCGCCGGCTGTGAAGGTGCATCAATGCGTCTTTATCAGATTTTTGACCTGTCAATTCTCATGCTGTATCCTGAAGATTACATGGGCCGGCTGCTGCCCCAAATTTGCGGAAAGACTGCTCAAAAAAGTTCAGGGTTTTATCCAACACCCTTAGCTTTGTGTCAATTAATATCTAAGTTAGTCAGTGGTGATAAGACAGAGCGAATTTCCAGCTTCAATGAACCTGCTTGCGGCACGGGTGCTTTAATGTTAACACAGTCGAATTACTGTATGAGCGGTATCGGTCAAGATATAGACCCTACTCTGTTAAAATGCGCTTTGTTTCAGTTTTATATGTTTTCACCTTGGCTGGCTGTTCCGATTTGGTGGTTGGGTCAAACTGATTTGCTCCTTGGCAATACTTTAAGTAGCGATCGACCTCAATCAATGAACGCCACTTATTGGTACAATGAGTGGTTTGAGCCTGTCGAGTCTCAGGCTAAAAATCATTCGGATTGTCCAGTCGAACATGAAATAAGTTTAGCAGAAAGCTCAGAAGTTATTGACTTGAATGAGAAGACATCAATTCACTCAAATCCAGTAGTTCAAGAAGTTGTTAAGGGCAAACGCCGACCCAGAAAGATGACGACATCGCCTCACCAATTTACGCTGTTTAATTTGGACGATTTCTAGTCCAATACTACTTACCAACTGCTGCTTGAAGGATTTGTGCTGCCCAATCTACTACAGCCAGCCCTTGAGTTTTAGCCACATCTTGCATCTGGGCTTGCAGGTGTATCGGGAGCTGTATAGTTAAAGTAAAAGTATCTCGTTGGGCTCGTTTTGCCTTTTTGACTAACTCTGGCTCGATCCATCGATCGAGCCACAATTTACATTTAGCTCCTCGTTCGTTACCATCTTTCTCAATAAAGCTTAGTTTGCCTAGCTTTTGACAATAAAAACTGTGAGGGTCGTCTTGAACAGGCTCAAAACTGCAATGATAGCAATTCCAGCAGCTTCGGCATGGAGTTTCTGTCTGACTGGATGTTGCTCCCAATCCCTCAGCATTCTCTTGAGTGGCTGCTGAAATCTCACGGTTGGACGATGGATGATTGGCCCAGAGAGTTCGTTGGTTTTTGGAACTGTTCTCGTTGTTAGACTTATTCCTCGAATTTTTTTTCTGGTGTTCTTCAACAACTCGGGCAACGTGAAAAGCCGTAAGTTTGCCGTTCGGAGCAGTAGAAACAGCTTGGGCCCAAGCCCTAGGCTGCTCTTGGGAGGGTAGTGCTGTTAGAGGGCGAACTTGGCGCTCATTGGCGGGAAGGATTTGTGCGCCATGGCGCACATTTTCATAGACGGTTGCCGCTTCAATCAATTGATAGGCCCAGCGACGAGACATTTCCCACCGATTAGTGCAATAGTCTTCAAACGTCGAGAAGTCTTGCCGGTAAAGGCGCCGATCCCGGATTTGGCGCAAAGCTTGCCCTATTTCCCAGAAAGCTTTCAAGCTCCGTTCGACTGTAGCTTCCAAGCTGCTCAATTCTAATGCTTCAGCATCAGTGAGCGTGCTCTGGGCCGGCAAATCTTTAGCGTCGGCTTTGTTTAGCTGGCAGTCCTGTGCAACTCTCGCAGTGAGTTCAGCGCTGCGAACAACAGAGAAGTTATTTGCATCAGAACCGCGAACTGTGTTGGAGGATGACATTGATGTTCCGTCCCTCTTGCGCGGTGCAAGATTAAGTATTGCACAATGCAAGGATAGTTGCGTAATCGATTAAGGCTTTGATTGGTGACATACTCCCGACGCTCACGCCCTGCGGTAGAGCGCGGGGCTGCTGCTGCAAAAGCTCAAATTTTGTAAAAAAGGGGGTAAAATAACGACAAAGTATCGGCTTCAACACTACAGAAAGTAAAATAGTGTACGGTAAAAGCGTTAGTTGACATACTCCCGGTGCTTTCGCGCACGGGGATTCCAAAGACCGCTCTTTGGGCTTCGTCTTTCCACGACTCGGCTTACAAAGGAGGAGTCTCCTTACCCAAACTCTTGTCGATGTCTCGCAAGGGCGTTAGTTCCCGTGTACCCCAGGACTTTAAACCTAAATTTTCGGTAAGCAATCGTGACTGTTAGCTCTGTATCTTCTCTTATACTCGATCGCCAAAAGCGGCTGACTCAGTTGATCGAGCTGCTGCTGAAAGAAGGCTGGACTCAAAGCGCTTTAGCGTCCGCTATCGGAGTAGATTTTTCAACTGTATATCGGTGGTTAAAGGGGAAAACGATACCCGAATCCGATTCTAAGAACTTTCGGCAACTGGCAAAGTTAAGCGGTGGCAGTACCAAGACTCTGCAACTTTATTTGGATGGAGAAATATCCCTATCAGTTTATCAACGCGGTTTGGATGAGGTGGCGATCGGTCAAGTGAGTGGCAGCAAGAGGGTAGGCTCTGAAAAAATTAAAAAAGAAGTTTTAGCAAAGATCTATTCCCTCGATCCAGATGATATTGCCGATATCATTTCTTCATCAGTAGCATTTTTAGCCAAACTTGTATAGTTGGTAACAAGCAGCCTGCACCCTTACGGTTTTCTGTTGAGAAACCGGAAAAATCACCGTCTCATTCCCCACTCCCCCCAATTGGTGACAACTTAAGTTAAGGAAGCATTTGTCAATCAGCAATTACGATCTGAATTGACTCGGATTTTGACTAGAAAACTCAAATCGGAGCGATCGAAAAATCGTTAAGTATCCGAATCCTGACTCCTGACTCCAGCGATCGGTCTTAAGTTGTCAGCAATGACTCTCCCTGACTTCTGGCGATCGCCGCTATTGCTCAGTCTTTTATGCTCTGAGCAATGTACCTCCTTACTCTATCAGACCTCAATCAAACTATTCATACTAGCCCAGTACAAGAGCCACCTCTTGTTCCTTCCTATCTGCAAGAACGCTTGCAACTGCTTGTCAAGCAAATTTTAATGGGATTACCTGTCGAGCCAATTCTCAACAGTCACCCCCAGTTCCAGCAGTGGGTTTTCCAGCTCAAAGAACTATCGCCCTCACTGTTTTTACCGCAGCGAAAACTGTTTGTTGACATTCCACTTCAAACAAAACTAGACCGAACAAAAAGGGGAGTGACAGAAGAAAATTCTTCCCCTTCTCCTCCATTTAAAGTGATACAAGTCCGTACAAATGTGGGTTTAGTCAAAGGAACACCCAGACTATTTGAGTGGGCGATTCGCCATCCTGTACTGACTTGGCAAGACCGAGTTAAGTTATGGGTAGCTGCCGAATTCTTCGAGATCGAGCCTCACAAGCTGCAACTGATTATTTTGGCACTGCACCCGACTCAACCAGCAGAAAAAGTTCAGTTTGCCTGGGACAGCAAGCAACACCGACAAACTCAAAATTGGCTTTTGACTACCATTGAACGAGAGAGAGAACAAACAGTTATCAAGCTCAATGGTCATCTAACACCTCAACCGAAGGAAGTAGCAACAGCTATCAATTTGGATGAAGTCAATTTGGATGAAATCAATTTGGATGAAGTCAACGAAGTGTCGATCTAATCTGTTCAGACTGTGTATAGCTCTTCTGGATTTGTGGTGGGAACGGTAGTGTGAGCCTCTCGCGCGGGCTTTTCGGGCCGCATCACTAGAATTTTTATGATCACCTAAAACTCGGGAGAATCGACTTTATTACTATCCTCCTATCGAGAGACATCCACCTTCCGACGAAATTGCCCAAAAATCAATACTTTTCTTCTCTCCATAGGAGGATGACACTCTTTAATATGAGGAAAAACAATAGACTATGGATAAAATGTAGTAGGAATCTTAGCCGTGACTGCAATTACCCCGACACAACCAAAAACAAGCCAACTAAAAACCATCCTGATAGTTGAAGATGATCCGATGATGCAGCTCGGTCTAAAGCATATCTTCAATCAGCAACCCCATTTAACAGTTGTCGCCCAAGCTGTTAACGGTAACGAAGCCGTCAGTGTCGCACTGCAACACCAACCAGACATTGTGCTGATGGACATTGACTTGCCCGGAATCGACGGTATTGCAGCCGCGCAGCAAATCAGAGCCGCACTGCCGCATACTCGTATCTTGATGCTTACCCACCACAGCAATCCAACTCAGGTAATGGCGGCTTTGTCAAGCGGCGCTCACGGCTACTGCGTTAAAGGCACTAACGCAGAACAACTTCTAGCAGCGATTACGGCTGTGCAAGAAGGTGGCAGTTACCTAGACCCTAAGATTGCCGACTGCGTGCTGCAAAATCTCAAAACGCCACTGCCCGATAACTGTGCGAATGACGACATCAAGCTGACAGAAAGAGAAATGCAGGTTTTGCAGCAGCTAGTTGAGGGTAGAAGCAATAAACAAATCGCTGCTCAACTAGGAATGAGCGTCCACACCGCCAAAGGTCATGTAGAGATGATTATAGCTAAATTTGAAGCGAGCGATCGCACCCACGCCGCCGTTAAAGCACTGCGCTTGGGGCTGGTTTAACCGTTAGAATAGAGAAAGTGACATTTTCCTACACCTGTAACCGAGTTACTAAACGGTTCAAAGATTACTGTTGCGGTTGCCATTTTTCCGAAAACTCCCAAGGTTGCTGCATATTCTGGAGTGACAGTCGGACTGAAGTAAACGTTAATTTCGCGTATTTAAGAAGTGATATCAATTCCGTTTATACCGGAATGATATCATTTCAGATTTGATAGAAATATGTCATTGCGAGCTCTTAGCGAAGCAATCGCAATCGCTATGATATCATCCCGATGCTGCCGGAAGTGATATGACATCGCGATCGACATTAACTGTTCCTAGTGGAGACAGCAGTTATTAGAGATATTCTTTGGCTTGCACGATAGTGCATAATAATACCAAATCCGGTTGGCTCGGAATGATTTAACCGCGAAGGCGCTAAGGATGCAGAGGAAGAGAGAGAGGAATAATTTCGAGGCCAACGGATTTGATATAAATCGGGTCAGTAATTTTTTTTTATTGTTCTCAAATAGGCGTTCATATTTGATAAATTTTAGTCGTAAAACAATTATAGTTTATGATATCTTGTCACTCTTCAAACTTTGGCAAGGTCAACCAAAACCTCGCTCCTTTTCCCAATTCGCTATCAACACCAATCTCTCCGCCGTGAGCCTCAACAATTTGCCTGCAAATGAAAAGTCCCAATCCCAACCCTTGCCTTAAAGTAACCCCAACTCCCCTCGTATAAGGCTCGAATAATCTTGCACATTGCTGAGGAGAAATTCCGGCCCCATTGTCTGCAACCGTACAGCGAACCATCTTACCTTCCTTTTTAGCTTCTACAGTCAAAATAAACCCAGACTGATTGTATTTAACAGCATTGTCGATCAGATTGCCAAACACCCGCCATAGCTGCTGGGCATCAGCATTGACTAAAGGCAAATCTGCTGCAAAAAGCTGCTTAACCTTGACTCGATGCTGGTTGAGAATTGGTAATCTTTCAATAAGAATATTTTGGACTAAAGCGGGCAGCGACAGCGGCTTCATTGCTAAAGAAGCACTTTTTACGTCAAACTGCTGTGTTGCTGTTAGTGACTCAATCAACTGGAGTTGGCGCGAACAACTTTGCACCATAACCTCCACAGTCCGCCTATCAATAACAATGTTGCTGCCAGCATCAGCTAGGCGATTTTGCAGCAGCAGCGACATTCCCGATAAAGGCGATCGCAAATCGTGAGAAACAGCGTGCAACAGCATTTTTAAATTAGCTTCTGCTTGCTGTCTTTCTTGAATTTCCTGGCTTAGTTGAACATTTTGTGCAGCCAATTGCACGTTAGCGCAGCGAAGTTGCTGCTGCAAGCGCTGCATTTTAAGTTGAGCAGATACCCGCGCTAAGACTTCAACAGGCTCAAAAGGTTTTATAATGTAGTCAGCACCGCCCGCCTCAAATCCTTTTACTTTGTCAAATACGTCATCTAAAGCGCTGATGAAAATTACAGGAATAGCACAAGTAGCTTCAGATGCTTTAAGTTGACGGCAAACTTCATAGCCATCCATACCGGGCATTTTTATGTCGAGCAAAATCAAGTCTGGCACTTGCAACTCTACTGCTTTTAAAGCTCGCTCTCCACTAATCAGCTTCCTGACTTTGTACCCATGTTCAATTAGCACTTGAGACAGCAGTTGAATGTTGGCTGGAATATCGTCAACAATCAAAATGTCAGCCAAAAATTGTTCAGTTTGCTCCATTATCGATCGCCAAATGACAGATTTTTAAGTTTTTTCCGAATATTGTCAACCGCTATTTTTTCAGCCGCGCTGTTCGCACCAGCAGCATTGACTGGCGACTTAACATCAGCCACAGTCACGGGTTCTTCTGGATCGTTCGGATGTGGCAGCAATTGGTAAGCGAATCGAATCCGCTGATCCAGCTCTTCATCTATATTGAGCAGTTTACCCGTCTGCCGCTCTACTGACAAAGCTTTCGCCCGCTTTTCAAGCTGCTGTCTGATGCTGCTGTCCCACAGTTCTTCAGACTCTTTGGCTCGCTTGATGTCGCCGGCCCGCACCGGAATCTTGAGAGGGTAGGGAAATAAAGCTTCCGTCCCCGTTGCGTAGGCCGGTGAAGTGATGACGCACTTGCCTTGAGGAAACCTCAGAATTTCGTCAGGACTAATCAGCGGTTTCTTTTGCAACTGTTCGCTCCAGTTGACAGAACGGCTCGTTTGCTGCCCCGTCGAGCTGCCGGTCGATCGATTTTTTACCAGCACTTCCACTTCTCCGTACCGCTTAGAATATTTCTCGGCTGTCTCAAAATCGCCGGGGTTGAAGAGGACATGAGTTGACAGAGCACTGGCGATCGCAGCCCCTTTTTTATCCCCATAGAGATTATAGAGTTGATTGAGTGATTGAATGCCAACAATCGGTACGCCGCCAGCAGAACGATATTCGTTAGCCCACTGATCCATTCTGTCGAACTTGAGAGACGGAAACTCGTCTAAGCAGTACAAAAATGGGTCAGAACGTACCCGACTCAAATTAGACACCACACATAAGTGAATAGCAGCAGCTAACAGCGGCCCCACTACAGTGCGCCTTTGGTCATCTAATTTAAAAATAATGCACTTTTTGCCTTCTAAAGCAATCGGAATGGTGCTGCGACCAATAAATGCCCGCAGCAAATCTTTTTGAATGAAACTGGAGTAGGTTGCCTCTGCGGTTGCCTTGATGCCCGCCACTGTTTTTTCAGCATCTTTTGAACTTAATAACTGCGAAAAACTAGAGGCAATCCACCTATCCATTTTGAGGGGATGACCGTCGGGTCGGTGAACGGCGTGGTCGATGCGCTTGACCAAATCTGGGAGTTGAATAATTGCGTACACAAAAGCTAAATCCGGGTAAGGACTGCTTTTTGCCAACTGCACTAAACCCTTCGCCATCAACTCGCCTGCTTTCTCAAAAAACTCATTGCCTTTACTCTCCCCCGGACTAGCATTTCGAGCAATAACTTGTCCAATTTCTGCTGCCATTACTGCATCTTGTGCATCTCTCATAAAATCCAGAGGATTGATAGTGCCGCTGTAAGCTTCCCCTGGCGCAAACACTTGCACATCGTAGCCATAGCGCACTGCAAGGGGTGCAAGCACTTTCATCTGGTCTCCTTTTTTGTCGTAAATAATGGCAGGAAAACCTTGCTGGAATGCACTTTCAACCATCCGGTCAATGACGCTGAATGTTTTGCCAGAACCCGGAGCACCAATGACTAAAGTTCCGCGTTCTGCGTGGGGAAACCAAACCGTCGGATTTGCACCTAATAGCGTTTGCAATCGAGCACTCAATCCCTGACAACCTTTAAACCAATAAGTCGGCGTACCGCTCCACAAAGTAACGGGCTGCCGTTTTTTTTCTTTCATTTGCTTGAGGGCAGAGCCTGTGGCTGCCAATTTTTCAGCCGTCCCGCAGAGCCGCCCGGAGGTAATTTTACCCTTCCCGTTTCCCACTAATTTGGAAGCAATAAGTAAGCCTGCCATTAGCCCTAACATTGCCAGTCCCTCTGGCTTCATAAACTGACCCAACAACCCGCCAAAATCTATGCTAGTTAACGAACGTTTAGGAGTTTGAACTGCCATTGGTATCAAGGTAGCTTTGTTAATTTTAGGCAAAAATTGCAAATTGTTCATTTTTTTTAGATATAAAAAAAACTAAATGTTTCAGCTAGCGGCTATCGCCTCAAGGGGGAGACCATGACAAAAATAGGTAAACAATGGTAAGAAGCAATAACGCGAAATCTCCCAGTAAGACAGTACAGAATTCTAGTGGAAACTCCAACAGGCAAAAGAACAAGAGTGCTGATTATTACGAGATAGATCCGGAGCTATTCAACAGTGATTACAACCAAACTCGCAAGCCCTCTTTGCCCTATGGAATCGTGATTAACGATAACCCAGCAGGTATTTTGCTCCCGAACGACCAGCTTATCAAAGCGGAATGGCACGTAATGCCTAATGTTGAGGAATTGACAACGATCGAACTCAGCGAAGAAGTGACAGGCTTACTGCTCCCAAAAGCGAGAATGTTGGTATTAGCTTTTGTGCCTGAGTACATCCGCTACAAAGATATTGAAGAAAATGGAGAATTAGCAGGTACTTTTATTGGGCTTTACGACGAATATCGCGATTCCCTCGATAAAAAGACGCAGGAAGTGTGTTCCGAACACGCTCTCATCTTTCTAAATCCCAAAAACCAACCCCTGCATCAGGTACCGATTGTCGTCCGCTTCAAGAATGTAGCCCTCTGGAGCTTTAAGAGCGCTAGAGAAGAATTTTACCGCAATTTGGAACGGGCATTTGCTGATTGCTTTGGGAGAGATTACAGCGGTAAAAATGACAAGTGGCGCTCTTTGGGAGTGTTGAATGTCGAATTTAGAGCTATCAAAGAAGGGGAAGGCAAAAATAAATCGTTTTGCTGTAAAACTCACAGCATTACTCAGCCAACTGATGCTAATTTTCATAAGCTATTTCTCGGTCAAAAACCACAAAAGAAATTGATTTGGGGACTGCACAATAACATTGCTGGCTTCATTGACGCTAGCGATGCCCAGTTGCCAGCTATAGCTGCTGGTGCGGAACCTGAAGTCCAGGCGTTGCCAGAAAGCGTAACTAACCGCAAAAATCGAGGTAAATTGTCGCCCCCTCGCAAAATTGCACAAGTGGAAGGAGGAACCGACTCAGAATTAGAGGAGTTAGATGAATTTTCCGAGGCTGCTGAGGTTGAAGTTGAGGTTGATTCAGAAGAAGATTTTGACTTCGATGAACCCGCAGACTACTAAACACTAACTACTGAAAAGCTGGCTGTCAGCAAGTTGATAGGTAAGGCCGTCGTAGCAAAATTGAAGCTGGCGGCGGCCTTTTTTGGAAAGCTGATTCACTCCTAGACAAGGCAAACCCTCGTGCGAGGAACTGTTAGCCTTAAACAAAGGAGTTTTCGGCGGTTTATGGGGGTCGAGATAAGCTGCAAATACTTCTGTTGGCATTTGACTTGAATCATTAGGAATTAAGTAGCCAACATAAAGGCAGCCTTTTGTGCCGCACAGAGCGGAATTATTAAAATCATAAAGGTTCAGCCGTCCTACCGAGCCATTAACTTGCCACACTCGCATTCTCTTAATTGCTTCCGCCGCTGCACTTTGCCCAGCCGCTACTTTGAGTTCTGGAAGGCTGCTGTGTTCCTTTACAATTAGGGTTAAAGTTTCTTTTGGAGTGACTCGCAAAGCTTGTTGCCAAGAAGCTGGTGCGGTTGTTGCTGAACTAGAATTCGTGCAAGCAACTGTCCCCAATAATAGCGACAGGGCGGTAAAAACTGTCAAACCAATGCGAAACCAATAACCAAGTTGATTTAACCAAACCGGGGGGTTGACAATCTTTTGGATGCCTGCTGTTTGTTGTTTAACTCTATTGTAAGGATTCAGGTCAAAAAAAATTCAGTGACGGCATCTGGTAAAATAAACGAAT
>NZ_JAUBOJ010000226.1:0-11848 GCF_036700185.1 Microcoleus sp. BM001215392
GTCTGACATCTGCGGTTTCTGTATCGATCGAAGACTTATGCAATCTTGTCTAATACCAATTTAAAACGAAATAACAGTATTCTTGTTCCCCCCCCTTTTATAAGGGGGGGCTAGGGGCGTCTTCGAGTGTTGCACAATTTTAGATAAATGGTATAACAATTATTTGGCGAAAGTGAAGCGGAGGGTTGCTTATTTTTTGCGATATTAAAATATCGATTAAATACTACATGATTCTCAAGACCGATAAACCCAAAAAATACAGTTGTATCATTTTAGAAACTTGTATTAGATGCTGGTTTTTGAATTGATATTGATTAAAAAAATTGAGATTGATTTTTTCCTAGATTCTTAGCACGATACATCGCACTATCGGCATTTCTGACTAAAGTTTGTGACTCTTGACCGTCCATAGGATACAAACTAATCCCAATACTTGTTGTGACAGAAACTGTATGTTCTTCTAAAATAAAAGGCTGCACGATCGCCGCGCAAATTTTTTCAGCTACTTTCGCCGCTTCGTCGCGACCAGGAATTCCTGGCAAAATGACAGTGAATTCGTCGCCGCCCAACCGCGAGATAATATCGCTCCCGCGCAAGCATTTTTTGAGCCTGCCGGCCACTGCTTGTAAGAGCAAATCCCCCACATGGTGTCCGAGAGTGTCGTTAATTGACTTAAATCCATCTAAATCTAGGAACAGTAAAGCTACTAATTCCTGATTGATAGAGGCTCTTTCAAGACAGGAATGCAAGGATTCGTGAAACATTTTCCGGTTCGGCAAACCTGTGAGAGCATCGTGATAAGCTTGGTGGCTGAGTTCAGCATTTTTTTGCTTGAGGGCATCTTCTAGGCGCTTGCGTTCGGTCATATCCCTAATCGCTCCGACTAAAAAAAGGTTGCCGGCAGCATCTTTGTGCAGGGATCTTTTGGTCGAAATCAGATGCGTGATTCCGTGAGCGTCGGTAAAATATTCTTCATTTTCTAGCTGCTGGTGAGTTTGCAATACTAATTCGTCTTGCTGCCAAAATATATCGGCTTCGGCTTGGGGAAATAAATCGTAATCTGTGCGGCAAACTAAAATTTCTAAAGGATAGCCGATAAACCGACAATATGATTGATTCAAAACAACCCAGCGGTGATTTCTATCTTTGACAAAAATCGGGTCGGGAATTGTATCAATTAGCCATTGCAAGAATTCTTTAGACCGTTTTAATTCTTCTTGTAAGTGAGCCAGATAACCTACAACTGCGGCGCCAGAACCCAGAAGACTGAGGAGGGGAGGAACTAACGGCACCCACCAACCCGCCGCACAGGCTAAGTATAAACTGGCACTCAGACCGATACAGATAGTTGACAAACACCAAGCCGATCGCCGGAGCGATCGCAACTTCCAGCTCACGCTGGCTCCTACCCACGACCACAGTAAAATCCACAGCCACTCTGCTACCTCGGGCCAAACTTTGATACTCCCGCGCCCGTCAAGGGCCGAACTCAAAATTTGGCTCAAGAAATGAGCCTGAATCTCGACCCCGGGTATTTGTTGGGGAGAAGCAAACAAACCCGAGCTGTAAGCATTTTGGTGAAAGTCTTTGAGGCTGGGGGCTGTTGAGCCGATCAACACAGCGCGCGATCGC
Source organism: Microcoleus sp. BM001215392 (assembly GCF_036700185.1). Lineage (NCBI taxonomy): Bacteria > Bacillati > Cyanobacteriota > Cyanophyceae > Oscillatoriales > Microcoleaceae > Microcoleus > Microcoleus sp. BM001215392. The sequence continues at coordinate 1,633 of NZ_JAUBOJ010000226.1, forward strand.
ACAAAATCAGCCGGTACTTTGCCAGAAAGCACGTCGCTCATCGATGCACTGCGGAAACTGTCTCGCGGGCCGCGCAGGTTGGCGAGAATTTGATAGCCGCGGCTGTCCGATCGCACGTAAGCACCATCATTCGGTTTAAAACGCCGAAACACCCCCTTACCTAACTGCAAATATTTAGGACCAACTGTGGCGGGTTGAGGGGAAATCCCTTCGGTTTCGAGGTAAAGCAAAGCCATTTTCAGCGCGAAACTTTCATGGGTTTTGCCATCTTTTGGCCAAGCGTAGAGCAAAGCTCGGCGCACTTTACCGTCAGCGTCGATGACAACGTTGTTGAAACCGATGCGCGAGAGCTTGTTAAGTACCGAAGGCGGCCGAACTCCGAACCTAGTGTCATCTGGCATCAACTCAATGCCGATTAAGTTGGGAATAGTTTTAAAAGTTTTGAGCAATTCGGCGTTACCCGGTTGAGCCGGCAAATCTCGGTAAACGTCGAGACCGATCGCCCGCGGCTTAAGGGCGTGCAATTTTTGCAGCAATTGTGCCAATACAGCATCGGAAAGTGGGTAGCCGTATTTTTGCAAGTCAGCTTCATTAATTTGGACAATGACGATGCGCGAGTCCATTGGTTCGGCGGCTCGCCAGCGTATAAAGTGGTCGAAAGCAGCCCATTCCCACACCTGCAAAAATCCGAACCAGCGCAGTAAAATCACTGTACCCGCAACGATTGTGGCAGTAATCAATACTCTGCGTTCTCGATCGAGCCATTTTTTGATAGTTTCTAGCATATTTTGGGAATTTTTGCCTAGATGTAGGAGTATCTAAGCTACTACTACATCTAGCTTTTACATCTCTCGGACGCTCTGCTCAGTCGATTTTTTTGTTTGAGATGTTAGATTATCCAATTTCTTGGTTTTTCAGTGCGTTCGATGGATTAATTTTTAATTCTCGTTTGTCTAATTGTCTAGTTTTTCGGTCGATATCGGGAGTCTATTTTATATTTTAGATTTAAAATGAGCTAATTGTTGGATTTTTTGGTGCTAGCGATCGAGATGCAATATAGAAATTTGATTTGTTAGTCTAAATACGTTGTTTTAGCAATAAACTTGCATTGCATAATTTTTTTATCCCACGTTCTATCGCAGACCAAAGGCAGAGTTAATTTTTAAAGTATAAAATTGAATAAATTTAATCTTTTCTAATGAGTCTGGAACCAGAAACCTTATTTCTGTTTCGGGATTTTTGATTTAAATTTCATAGTATTAATTCGCCAAGATCGGAGCAGAAAGTCAAAGAAAAAATGAATTTTTAAGCTAATTAATTTTTACTTTTTTTTAATTGTAGATGCAAGATTTAAGATTAATTTCGCAGCCCCAGGCGAAGAGCAAGTAAGTTAAAAACGATATTGACTGCGTAAAAATCTAAAATCTGTCATCTACAATTTCCAAGTAGTCTGTCAGTTTTTAAAGTTGCGGGGGCCAGGATAACCTGATAAATCAGCGAGTTCATCCAATTGTTTTGTCCCAGAATAAAACTGACCTTTAATTTCCCATGTCGGGAAACCTTTGACATTAGCAGCAGCAGCTTGGCAAATTTCTGCACGGGAGTTTTGTCCCTTAGGATCGCATTCAAAATAATCAATTATTTTGGCTGCTTCTTTGCCGAACAGCAGTTTTTGGTCGTGGCAGTGGGGACACCAGTAAGCGCCGTATTCTTTGGCGCCGATTTGTCTCAAATGCTGCGCTAAAGCAATTTGTGCCGGCCCTGAGGTTGTAGTGACGGCAGGAGGTGCAATACCAGGGCTAGAAACAGTGACAGGCGCCTTGACACTGTTGTAAAGTCCCAAAGCACCGATCGAACTTACCATCGCCACCAAAATGCCTGTAAACACCAACCCTCCGATATCTTGCCACTCGCGGCCGACTAGCACCAGCACAAACAGCGACAGGGAAAATACGGCGGAACTGATGCAGTAAATGCACAGTTCCTGAATTTCAAAAGCCATCAAATATATCAAATAGCTGCTGAAAATTACCATCGCAGAGGTGATGATAAATAGGGCTTGCCAAGTTTGGTTTTCGAGTTGAGAGTGTAGTCCTTTATTGGTGTCGGGATTTACGGCTTTGGGAACGAGTGCCAGAATTGCTATGCTCAGGTAAGCCAGACAACCTAATAAACTTAAAGGCACTGTACCAAAAACTGTAGCGTAGGGACTGTTGAGAACTTTGTCGCAGCCGCTGGTGGGACAAATGACTGAGCCTGTCGTGAATTTAGCGATCGTCAAATAGGCCGTTTCTAGGACGCCAATGGCTGCGATCGCTGCCATCACAGTCCTAGACCAGCGATGAATCCAAGGGGTTGAACGTCGGCGAATCATTTTTTGATTTGGTAATTGCTAATTGGTAGTTGGGAATTGGGGAGAATTGGGAATTGGGAATTGGGAATTGGGAATTGGTGCTTTTTTCAACTGTTGGCTCTATATCTCCGTAGGGTTCGCATTGCGTACCTTACGGTTACAAGTAGCGCATCAAAGATTTTTTACGCAAGTCCTGTATTACCAATGACCAATGACCAATGACCAATGACCTATTCCCCATTCCCCATTCCCATTTTACGTTTTACTTCCGACTTTTCCCGGTTCGGGTGTGGGCCCTTTTGAGCCATTAGCGTCTCTGTTTTGCTGTTGGCGCTCTTTCTCGGAAAAGCCGCGGCGGGCGGCTTCGACAAACTGACTGACGCGGATCGGATCGATCGGCTGCTCGATGCGCCCGTTGCGTTTGAGAGAGCTTGAAACAATTACACCATCTGCCGCTTGCATCAGGGTGGAAACGTTTTCCCACGAGGCGCCGCTACCGATGAAAACTGGAATTTCCCCTGCTGCTGCACTCGCGAGTTCTAAGTCTTCGAGATTGGGAGGGCTGCCGGTTGTCCAGCCCGAAAGAATCACGGCGTCGGCTAAGGCTCGCCCGATCGTCTCAGAGACGGCGGTTGTCAAGTTGGGGCTGCCCAAGGGTCGCCCGTGCTTGACTAACACGTCTGCGAAAATTTTGACATCGCTGCCCAATTCCCGGCGGTAGCGCAGTAGCTGGTGTGCTTGACCTTCAATTAAGCCTTGATCTGTGGCCATGATGCCGTTGAGGACGTTGACGCGGATGAATTGGGCACCTGTGCAGGAGGCGATGGCGATCGCGCTGTGGGCGTCGTTTCGCAGCACGTTAATGCCGATCGGCAGCGTGACTAGATTGGTCAGCCTCTCGACTACCAGCGTCATCGCACTTACCACAGCCGGATCTACGCTGTCTTTGGCAAAAGGAGCGTCGAAAAAGTTCTCGACTATGATACCGTTTGCGCCGCCAGAAGCCAGCGCTGTAGCCTCTTGCTCGGCTCTTCCGATAATAGCTTTGAGGTTCCCGCCCCAGCGGGGAGAAGTTGGCAAAGGCTGTAAATGTACGACACCGATTATGGGATTCGGCGTTTTGAATATTTGTTTTAAGTCCACGGGTTTCCTGAAACCACCAAGTTCACGCTTCGGCTGACGGCGGGTTGTGACGGTATATTCTAGAATTCTATATCCACGCGGGCGATTCCGATGACTCAATCGCGCGGCCTGGTTGCTAAAACCCGGAATTCAGTAGCAGTTAGCCGATGTCAACTACCCAGCATCAAGCGGAGTACCGCTACGATCTGGGCTTGTATCTGAGCTCCACCGCAATTCCGAAAACCTTTGCAGGATTTGGGCTTTAGTTTCACCGCTCGACACATTAGGGGATGCTGACAAGCTCCCCGTACCAGTCCAGTCTTGCCGAACTAGCAACGTCCTCATTGCAATATTTCGCGCACCAATCAAATCAGCGTGCAACTCATGACCGCAACATCCACATCGAAACAATAGCCCTTTATTTGGTCGATTAGCGTCTGAGGTATGCCCGCATTTTGGGCAGCTTTTCGACGTGTAATGAGCTGGGACTTTGGTCGCCAGCGAACCATTCAGGTTAGCTTTATAGTCAATATAGCCGTGCAGTTCGGCGTAAGACCATTTAGCTTTGTTCCGATTAGCCTTGCGTCTTTTCTTGCTTGCCTTTTTGCCCGACTTGGTTCTAGTTCTGTCCCGTATTCCGGTCAAGTTTTCTAATCCAATCAGGCTCGAGGGCTTGGCAATCTCCTTGCTGATTTGGTGGTTCACATCAGCGACAAACCGTCTTTCTCTCCCAGACAAAGCGATTAATCTTCGCTTGGCTGAACGAGTGTCTTTACGCTGAAGAGTTATTCGTGCCTTGTGATAGCGATTGGCTTTATGTCTAACTTCCTTACCTGAGTAGAATTTAGAGGTATTTTGTAAGTCTGTTTCTACAGCAAGATAGCGCATCCCCACGTCAATCCCGACAACTCTGGTTATTTTTAGGGGGTTGACTCTAGGTACTTCTACTTCAATGCTTACGATTAAGTAGTAAGTCTTGGAAGAGCGCTGATAGACAATTTTAGCTGCTCCAATCTTAGCACCATTGGCAATCAAATCTAGATGCTTGTTGTAGCCGTCATACGATACCACTATTCGACCATGCAAAGTAATAATGCTTACCTTGCGCTCAGTCTTGAAAGAGTAGTCGCGCTGATAATTTAGAGTGCAAGTCCGAGAAATATACTTAGGAGCTTTGTCTAACCCTTTATATCGTCTCTTGGTATAGCCTTTGGCAATAGCATCAGCAGATTGTTTTACTTTAGTCCACAGGGTTTTGTAGGTTCCAGAAACTTGTCTGGGTACGTTGCAAGCCATCTGCGCTCCCAGCCCAAATCGCACTCGCAATTCGCTGTAGACAGCCTTATGTAGTTTCGCTCCATTACTGGTCTTGCCCGCATCAAAAGCAACTTGTGAAGTATAGTTCAAGGCATCACGATAGGCTAAAGCAGTCTGACATACCAAAGCTTTCTGCTCTGCGGTTAGGTTGAGTTTCAACTTGGCGGTGATTACTTGGGACATTAGCTTCACAAACTCTGATGATATTGTATCTCGTGAAAACCAATATTGCAATAGCGAAGGCTAAAGATTTGTTTGGGGGTACACAGCTATGGCACATTCCTCCCGTCACTCAACGGAGTACGGTGAGAGTGCCCGACTCCTGCTGTTGATGTTGACGTTGCCCGAAGAGTCGGTCGTTGGGTCTAAAATTTTGGCATCTGGGCGACTGCTGTGTCCAAGCAAGCATCCGTTTTCGATCGAGGTTAATTGTTGAAAGTTGTTCTGATCGTTTTGGGCCTCACCTGCGGATTGTGGGCAGCTATGGAAGTGCTGCTGCGGGTGGTGCTGGGTTTTGGAAATCCCTTGATTTACATTGCCGATGCCGAATGCGGCTATTTGTTGGCACCCAACCAGAAAGTGCGCCGTTTGGGCAACCGAATCGAGATTAACGAGTATTCGATGCGTACGGTCGCGATCGCTCCGCTGCCCGAACCCGAAACTCTGCGCATCTTGCTCTTGGGTGATTCTGTCGCCAACGGCGGTTGGTGGACGGATCAGACAGATACAATTTCGGAACTTATGGCTCGCCTGTTGAGGAGAGAAGCGCACAATCTGGCGATTTATCCACAATTCGCGTCAAAAGTCAACTATTCAGATGTTGAAGTTCTCAACGCCTCGGCTAATTCTTGGGGGCCGAGGAATCAACTGGCTTATGCCAAGCGGTTCGGTGTTTTTGGTGCAAAGGCTGTGGTGTTGCTGCTGAATACGGACGATTTGTTTGCATCGGCTCCCTGTGCTGAAGTTGTGGGGCGCGATCGAGCTTATCCTTCGCGCCGGCCCCGATCCTCCGCCCTAGAGTTGTTCACCCGCTACTTGCTACCTGCTGTGCCGACTGGCGAATTGGTAGCGCCCGGAGCTACAAGCCGGGATTTAGTCGGCTGCAATTTAGAAGCTATCAACCAAATCCACAAGATAGCTGTATCGGCTAACCTGGAGTTTTTGCTAGCTGTGACGCCCAAGGTGGGCGAATTGGGCGGCGAGGGCCCTCGCGACTGGGAAGTCAAAGCTAGAGAGCGTCTCGCCGAACTCGTCGAACGTGAGAAAATTACTTACATAGATTTTCTTCCTATTTTCAATAGTGCAGCGAAACTTCCCACTTTGTATCGAGACAGCATCCACCTGAGCCCGGAAGGAAATCAGCTAGTTAGCAAAACTATCAGCAGTGAAATAGTCGCTGTTTTTTTGCAGAATAAATCGTGACTTGAGCCAACCAGAGACACTTGCTCCCGACTTGTGTTGTGGAAAGCAATCAGAATTAAACCTTAGTGCAAACCCCGAGATTCATCTGTGGAGTCAATCTCAAACCTTGAATCTGAAAATCGACAGTTTCATTCTCAAATAGAGGATGTGGAGCCAATCTCAAATTTTCAATGCAAAAATCGACGGTTTAAGCCAGCAGATCGGTGGAATCAATCTAAAATCTAAAACCTAAAATCTAAAATCGACTGATATCGCATCCGGTTGCACCCGAACAGTTACCCTTTTTACCGAACAACTAACCCAAACTGGAGAAGCAGCCGGAAACGACACGATTTGTCTGAATTTAGCTAACTTGCAAAGTAGACTCTAGCTCTTTCGGATACCAGGCTTGACCGTCGAGAGCCATTTGCTCGATCGAACTCGCAAGCCGCAGAGCTTTGAGAGCTTGTTCGCCTCCCACAGAAGGCTGATTTCCACCTCGCACGCAATTAATAAAATGCTCCAATTCTGCGTGGAGCGGTTCAATATTGCTGGTGTAAACTTTCTCGATCAGTCCATCTTGACGGTAAAGCACCTGACCGTAATCCGTCACATAATTGGCGGTTGTTTGTCGGTGAATCAAGATTTCGTTGTTGAGAAAATCTGCCTCTGTCAAAGAGTTTTTGCAGTGAGCGGCGATTGAACGCAGTTTGCGGTGCGTTACCTTGCTAGCAGTCAGGGTGGCTACAATGCCGTTAGCAAAGTTGAGCGTCGCTGTCACGTAGTCTAAATAACCTGAATCTGAGGCTCTACTGCCGCTGGCGGTCAGCTTCACCACTTGGGAATCTGCCAATTCCAGGAGCAAGTCTATGTCGTGGATCATTAAATCCAAAACTACCGATACGTCGTTAGCCCGATCGGAATAAGGACTCATGCGATGAGCTTCCAATGCCAGTAGCTCTTCAGTTTTCAGCACTTTGCCGAGTTCCTGAAAAGCTGGATTGAAGCGCTCGATGTGTCCCACTTGCAAAATCCGGTGGGCTTCTGCTGCGGCATTGACCAAAGATTCGGCTTCAGCAATGCTTGCCGCGATCGGCTTTTCAATTAAAACGTGAACTCCCGCTTGGAGACAAGACATCCCCACGGCGTGGTGCAGGCGAGTTGGAACGGCGACGCAAACTGCATCTACGTGGGCAAGCAAATCTCGGTAGTCTTCAAAGAAGCGAACCCGGTATTTGCTGGCTACATCAATTCCCCGCTCTACATTTATATCTGAAACACCCACAAGCTCGATATCTTTGAGCAAGCTCAGAACTCGCGTGTGGTGCTGGCCCATATTGCCAACCCCAATTACCCCAATGCGGAGGGGTTCGGGTTGACTTCTGCCGAAAACATTTCCGTATCCCAATGACATCCTATCTAGCACTCCTGGATTCTCCTCCACCACAGGAATCAAGCCCGTTGGCTTCCCTAAGCTACGCTAAGCCATCCAGATAGTACCACAGTCAAACTATTTGTGAAGAATTTCTAAGTTAAGTTGCGATTCTGGCCCGGAGTGCGATTAAGCAGAAGCTACTTGCACTCCCGGTCAGAATGTTGCGTAATTTTTTCTGCTCATTGTGTCTTGACAAATTCGCTTTAGTCTGCATTGCACCCTCTTGCCACACCAACTCGGCATCAGATTTTGTTCTTATCTAAAAATAAGAAAATTATTTTTGAGTCAAAAATAATAATTTAAAAGTAATAAATCATACAAGAGTTATAGGGAACAACTGTAATAATTCGGATGTTAAAATTTGGCTATCCTGGAATTGACAGAAATTCATGTTAAGTATGCGAATATCTACTGGCGATCGCTCTATTAAATCAAATAAACTTAGGGAAAACCTAATGAGGCTTACCATGAATCGGAAACAAAGGCAGAGGTTGGGAGGCGCGATCGCCAGCACAATGTTAAGTTTGGCAGCGGTGTCATTGGTAGGAGTTGACCAAGCACAAGCGGCCGTACTTACCTACAATTTCAAAGTGCAAAATAATAATGCAGGTAGTGGTTTTTTTAAGTTAAGTAACTCGTCGCTCACAGGAATAGGATTGGAACAAGTTGCAGTTTCCGAGGGAATATTCAACACTATTTTGAGTCTGAGGTCTCAGGGACTCCAAGGCAAAGAATACTACAATTTGGCGGGGGTTACAGCTTTATTTTATCAAGGAGATTTTCGCGGACTGCGAGCAAAGGGCAGCGACACAGCGACGACAGAATTTATCGTTCCTCCAGACGCACCGGGAGGGCCTTATTCCATGAAGACTAACGGCAGCGCATCTTGGTCTATGGATACCAACGGGCTGGAGAGTCCAACGAGGTGGGTATCTCTGTTCTGGGGCTATAAGGAGGTAAGAATTACGCCCATAAACCGTCCACAATATCTAGCAGAACGTATAATTATCAACGATACCGGTGTTTCTTATACTCTGGTGGATACCGCAGCCGAACCAGTTCCCGAACCGATCGCCGCGGCAGGTACAGCTTTAGCATTGGCAGGTTTAAGCTGGTTAAAATACCAGAAAAAAATGGCAGCTTGAGGCTGATAGCTATCAACAATTGAGCAGCTAGCAGTCACTTTTCGGAAAATATTCGAGTTGCAAAATTTTGCGATCGATTGGGAGACAAAGCCCGGGCTTTCAAAATCGCGGCGACCAAAAACGCATAGGATAAAACTCCCACCACAGCCAGCAACATTACGCTGAGTGCACCTGAAGCGTTCCACAAAGCGTGAAGTGCCGAAGCGCTAAAATAACCTACGCCCAAAATTTGCCAGCGCTTGGGCGGTTTGAGAGCGCTCAAACCGATAAAATATCCCAAATAGCCGCTGTAAGCCATGTGTCCGGCGGCGGAGCCCAAAATTCGGGGAATTAGCAATTGCAATCCTACTAATTGTCCGGCTTCGGGCCCTGCTTGCAGGGTGATATTTTGGATGATATTCGGGACGTACTGACCTAGAGTTTCTAAGAGTGTAAAGCCGACTGCGGATGCACTTCCTAACAAAATTCCGTCTAAGGGTTCCCAAACGCCGATGCGATCGCGCCACGGATTTTTGAGCAAATTGCCCAGGAGCAAGGCTCCCAAAACGGGCAGGGATTTCAGTAATTCTTCCATCAGACCCGCCCCGAAGAACATTCGGAGCAAAAAAGACAAAAAATTGATTTCTTCGCCTTCTGTGGGTAAGCGGCCGGGCAAAATTTCTCTAAATACTAATATAAATCCAATCAATAAGGGGCTGCGCAAAATCAGAACTGTAGCTAAAGCCGAACCAAGCAATAGCCACCAAGGCTTATGTTTCCCGCACAGTCGATATATGAAGTAGTAAGCAGCACCGATAATGTAAGCTGACAGCAGAAAGTTAAATGCTGAAGAATTTCCGACGGCGACAAACATCGACACGACAAAGATAACTGTGGCTATACCTGGATATAAGTAGGCTTTTTGGCTTAATTGTTTGCCCGTGGAGGCGATCGGGAATAATTGAGTTAAAGTTAGAGCGTCCTTTTCAATTTCCGGAAAATTGCCTGTTTTTGCTGCGGGGAATCGAGATTTATTTGGGTGAGGGGCGCCGTTCGATTCAAAGATGAATTCCGGGCCGTCTTGGCCGAGACTGATGCGATCGCCTGAAAGTAAAGTTTGGCAGCCTTGCAACTTTTGACCGTTGATATAAGTTCCGTTAGCGCTGTTGAGGTCGCAAACTTCCCATCTCGTCCAGCTTCCTTGAGTCAGGGGACGGATGGCAGCGTGACGGCGGGAAACCATGCCGTGGGCGATCGACTCTAAAGCTATTTGACAGTTGCGATCGCGTCCTATCGCCACTTCGCCGTATTCAGAAAGTTGGTACTTGGACGCTGGCCCGGACGCAGCGCCTTTGGCGGGCACTTGTCGCAGAAATCCGATTTCATTAGTCATTAGTTATTAGTCATCAGTCATTGGTTATTGGTTATTGGTTATTGGTTATTGGTTATTGGTTATTGGTTATT
>NZ_JAUBOJ010000227.1:0-11839 GCF_036700185.1 Microcoleus sp. BM001215392
GGGGGACTTTGATCGGACTCTTATCCCCCCCTTCTTAAGGGGGGTTAGGGGGGATCTGGCCTTAATAGTCGAACAATAGTCTCTGACTACGTTTGACCTGGTTGTTGACACTAATGGGCACTACCGTCTCCTGATTTCGGGTAATGTTAATTCCAATGTAATTTAGGCTAGGGCTGCTACGGAAACTTTACCAGCAATCCGGCCCGCGATCGCCCGCAACTCCCTCGCCGAAGCAGAACCCGGTTGTCCCACCACAATTGGCACGCCCGAATCGCCACCTTCGCGCAACGGAATTTCCAGCGGAATGCGGCCTAACAGCGGCACTCCCAACTCAGCAGCCGTCCTTTCGCCGCCGCCGGAACCGAAAATATCATATTGCTTGTCCGGCATATCCGGGGGCACAAAATAGCTCATGTTTTCCACAATTCCCAACACCGAGACTCCCAACTGCTGGAACATTTTTAACCCCTTGCGGGAGTCCAGCAAAGCCACCGTCTGCGGCGTCGTCACAATCACCACACCAGCCATCGGCACTGCTTGCGCCATCGTCAACTGCGCGTCTCCAGTACCCGGAGGCATATCCACAATCAGATAATCTAAATCGCCCCAATTCACTTGATACAGGAACTGGCGGATGATCCCGTTCAACATCGGGCCGCGCCAAATTACAGGCTGGTCTTTCTCAATTAAAAACGCCATCGACACTAATTTGACGCCGTAGTTGAAAGCGGGTTCAAGGCTTTCTCCGCTTTTTCCATCCCTAACCATTACTTTCGCGTCTCCCAATCCCAACATATTTGGGTCGTTGGGCCCATAGATATCCGCATCTAGCAAACCCACCTTGGCGCCGGTTTGCGCTAGGGCTACAGCCACATTCACGGCTACCGTGCTTTTGCCGACGCCGCCTTTGCCGCTGGAAATGGCGATGATATTTTTAACGCCTTCAATGCCTTGGCGATCGACTACTCCCTTCTGCTGGGGAGTCTCGGCTGTCACCTCCACAGTCACTTTTTCCACTCCTGGCAACTGTTTGACTGCTTTTTGGCAATCTTCGACAATAAATTCTCGCAGCGGGCAAGCAGGCGTTGTCAGCACTAAAGTAAAACTGACGACTCCGCCGTCAATTTTGATGTTACGAATCATGTTCAATTCCACCAAACTTTTTTGCAGTTCGGGGTCTTGCACAGGTCGCAGGATTTCTAAGACTGAACTAATATCGAGTGTACTGGGCATTGTGTTCTCCACGATAGCTCTGCAATTGGGTCAAATAATTTGCCATCGCAGGTTTAAGTATATTTTTGTTGCTATTTTTTAATGTATCTTCATTGCGATCATTTGCAGACCTGCGGTGGCATAATTACAGGACTACTGGATTTGGGAATCATCGCCCATCTAAAACTCAAATCTGACAACAGAAATTTTATGACAGTTTCTACAACACTTAAAACCGCAACTTCCCCATTTTTGCCACCCGCTGACTCTAGAGCTAGAGTCAGCCAATTTATGAAAAGCCTACAAGACGAAATTTGTCAAGCCCTCGAACAGGTTGATGGCGGCGGCAAATTTAAAGAGGACTCTTGGGAACGCTCCGAAGGCGGGGGCGGACGTTCTCGCGTTATGCGCGAAGGCAATGTGTTTGAACAAGGCGGAGTCAATTTTTCCCAAGTTTGGGGCGAAAGTTTGCCTGCTTTGATTCTGGCCAAGCACCCAGAAGCTGCCGGTCACGATTTCTACGCCACTGGTACTTCCATGGTGCTGCACCCCCGCAATCCCTACTTACCTACGGTTCACCTGAATTACCGTTATTTTGAGGCGGGCCCGATTTGGTGGTTTGGGGGCGGTGTCGATTTGACTCCTTATTACCTGTTGGATGAGGATGCAGCTCATTTTCACAAAACTCTGAAATCAGCTTGCGACAAACACCACTCGGACTATTACCAGACATTTAAACTCTGGTGCGACGAATATTTCTACCTGCCCCACCGCCAAGAAACTCGCGGTATCGGCGGCCTGTTTTTTGACTACCAAAACGCTCAAGGCCCGCTTTACCGCGACCAAAATGTCAAAGGGAAAGCTGCTGAGTACAGCAAAAAGGTCGGAAACCCGGAACCCAGAAGCTGGGAGTCGCTGTTTGCCTTCATACAGGATTGCGGCCGCGCATTTTTGCCGGCTTACACCCCAATTGTCGAAAAACACCGATCGAAAGCATACGGCGATCGCGAGCGCGATTTCCAACTTTACCGCCGCGGCCGGTACGTTGAATTTAACTTAGTGTACGATCGGGGCACGACCTTTGGCTTGCAGACCAACGGACGCACCGAATCGATTCTCATGTCCCTGCCACCTCTGGTACGCTGGGAGTATTGTTTCGAGCCAGAACCCAACTCTCCAGAAGCCGAACTCTACTCAAAGTTCTTAAAACCGCAAGATTGGGCGAATTGGATGCCTCAGCAGTCACCGACCTGAGTTAAACTACTGGGAAAGTAACCACCGCGATAAATAGTAATAAATTTGAGGGAAGGGTCAGTGATTCATATTGATCAAAAAACCCACACGCTATCTGACGGTACAACAGTTATCGTCTTAGCACCGACAGGACGGTTGGATATCACGACAGCTTGGCAATTCCGCCTCAAGTTGCAAGAGTGTATTTCCAAACTCAGCCGTCATGTCGTCGTGAATCTTGGTCAGGTAAACTTTATCGATAGTTCTGGCCTGACCTCGTTGGTAGCCGGTATGCGCGATGCGGATAAAGTTAAGGGCAGTTTCCGCATTTGCAATGTTCATCCAGAAGCCAAACTGGTGTTTGAAGTCACCATGATGGATTCTGTCTTTGAAATCTTTGAAACAGAAGAAGAAGCTCTAGAGGGGGTACCGCGCGCCAGTTGATTGCTCTTGCTGACATCGATTTCGGTGTAAGGGCAATTTAAGAAGACGCCCGCGATTGAAATCGCGTCTACACAAACACTCACCTGCCTCCGCAGGTTAAAGACAAAGGCGGTGAAAATTACGCGCTCTTCGTCTTTAGTCGCCGTCCGGCGGACGAAAGTTTGACGCTTACGCGGTTTCAACCGCCGTCCGATCAGATCCCAAGCGTATTGGCCAATATCTCAGAAGCAAAATCCTGACGCTTCACAAATCTAAAAGGCCCCATTAAAGCCCCCCAGATAGCCTTGCCTGTCGTGGGGCTGATTCCTTTGTCGTAGCTGAGAAATTCCTCGTCTGCGGCTTCAAATCCCAAGTCTACTTGGTAATTTTGCCCGTCGTAGGTAAATCCACAACGAGAACCCTCCGGCAGAGATGCCCGAAATCGATAGCGGTTGGAGCCTAAATTTTGCACCGCAACCGAGAGGGTGCAGCCTGGGAGGAGTTGGATTTGCTCGCTCGTTAGCTTTAAGAGCAAGTCGGGGTTGCGACCGGCTCCTTTGACGGCTGCGATATCCTTGAACATATAATACTGAGCTTCTATGAGTTCCGGCGCTTTATTCACGTGTCTCAGTTGCACGATGCGGGGACGGTAAGGCCGATCTAATTCTAGAATATTGGCTTGTTCGGCAAACAGGGCAATACTCGGTTCTGAAAATAGAGGCACGGGCAGGGGTCTTTGCCAAAAACGCAGGTGGACGTACCACGCCGGATCTGCTAGCGCTTGTTCTCGGTTGTCAAATTCGCCCGCCATGTATTGGGCTAAAGCTCTTAATTCAGGAGAAATTGTCATGTTCGTTTGATTTTTGAGAGTTTTAGCTTGACAGCAACAACTTATTGTGATATCTGTTGCCAGAGCTGGGCAGGACAAGTTAAAAGATTAGATTTCTGGGCGATCCCAGAAGAGCTATGATTGTAAAGATACTTGGCTTTTGCCCTGGTAGTGCGACAGATTAATTGTTGCTGCCGATCGCCCGCAAAATCTTTTTAATAAAATTTTGCCTGTCTTCCCGGCTGCTGCACTTTGAAAAAAAAACTGGCAAATTTTGCCAGCTCGATCGCCAATCGATTCCCCGACTTTACTCATGCCGCTCGGCCCGCCCGCTGCGACAAAATTATTTATCTATAAAACTCAGGTGAACAATAACCGTACTGTTTCAGATACTAAGCGAAGTTTCTATACGATTCACACTCGACCGATTAACTCAATTTACCGTCGAGTGGTGGAAGAGTTGATGGTAGAAATGCACTTGCTTTGGGCGAATGTAGATTTTCAATACGACCCGATTTATGCTTTGGGCGTGGTGACGGCTTTCGATCGATTCATGCTCGGGTACGCCCCAGAAGCAGACAGACTTTCGATTTTTAACGCTTTGTGCAAGTCCCTAGAAGACAATCCCGATCGCTACAAACATGATGCTCACCGCTTGGAAAGCTTGGCCGATCGCCTTTCAGGCGCCGAGTTGCTCTCGTGGATCGCTCGCTCCACCAGCTTTGAAGATACAGGAGATTTGCAAGCATCTTTAGAGGCGATCGCCAGCAACACTCAATTTAAGTACAGTCGCTTATTCGCGATCGGTTTGTTCTCGCTGTTAGAAAAAGCTGACCCTGAAATGGTGAAAAACCAAGAAACTCGCAACGACGCGATCGCCAAAGTCAGCGCTGCCTTGCACCTACCTGAAGACAAAGTTAGCAAAGATTTAGATTTGTACCGCAGCAATTTGGAAAAAATGGCTCAAGCGCGAATAGTGCTTCAAGATGTCATCCAAGCCGAACGCAAAAAACGCGAAAAGCGAGACACAAAAGTTACCGCCAGCCCGACTGCCGAATCTTCTGACACCAGCAATTAATCTTTGCAGCCAGAAGCAAGAGTTTATTTATTCTATAAGATAAATAAACTCTTAAATTTAAATATTTGGTTCTTGACGAATGCCTTCAGATAAATGTTGGTGGCTCAACAAGTAGAAATCCCGCTTTCTCAAAAAAGCGGGAGTTATTTAACTTGCCAAGTGAGCGGTTAGTGGCGGTACTAGGGCTGCGGCTCAAAATTAGTGGCGTTAGCTTGCAGCCAAGTGCTTAGCTGTGAAAGAACTTCGTTTCCAGAAGACTTGCCCAAAGCTGTGGGGTTTGGGGTGTCGGGCCTGTCCAAGTTGCGGGCGATCGCCGAGTTAACTTCTTTGGAAATCAAATCGTGAAGTTGCTCTTTAGCCCTAGCCCTTTGAAAGTGAGCTCCCTCTTCCGTAGTAGCGTACAGAGGCGGCAACCTATTTAAAGCATAAGCTGCAATATCTCCCACATCCAGACTAAGGTCGCTGGTGGCCTCAATTTCAGCCACCCTAGCGATCGCATCGCTCAGCACCAACTCTTCCATCACATTGATGAACTGTTTGCGCGGCAGAACCACAACTTCCCCGGTCAACAAAGCTCCCATCAGGCGATCGAGAGCCATGTACTCTTCGATCGACAATTCCGAAGCCGTATTGCAGATTCGTCCCACCTCAGCTTCCATAGACGGCGTTAAATAGCCATCTTGCAAAGCCTGTTCAACAATTTTTTCAATACTCATATATGCTTCCCGCTCAACGGCATCATTAATACAGTTTTGTTTTGTAAAGACGCAATTGCTGGCGTCTTGAGATTCGAGTTTTGAGGCTTGAGTTGAGAATTTTTCTACAAATCATAACCCAATAGTGATAACCCAGAACAGTTATCTACACACCCCAGCCACAAACTTACCCCATAATTGACTGTTAAATTCGTCAAAATCGGTAAAAAGTCCTACTCAAATCCCTGAAGCCTCCAAGGTACCGGATCGACAGACTGCCCGTGCACGTAGAGTCCCCAGTGCAGGTGAGGGCCTGTAGAAGCTCCCGTTGACCCCAAAGCACCAATTACTTGACCCGCTTTCACGAAATCGCCTTCCTTGACATCAATCCGGCTCAGGTGCATCAAAATACTTGCTACTCCTTGACCGTGATCGATACCGACGACATTTCCGTGGATTTTAAAGCCTTGGGATTCGCGTCCCACCAGAGACACCCGACCCGCGGCTGGTGCAACGACAGGGGAACCGTAAGCACCGGCGTAATCAACGCCGCGGTGGTAGTAGTCATTGGCAAATACCCCATTATAGTACCGTCGCACCCCGTAAATCGTGGTGATTTCGCCAGAGTTGGGGCGCAATAATGGGCCGTTCCAAAACTTTTGGGGTGTTACGAGTGCTTTAAAAGCGTCTACGCGATCGAATTCGGCATCCGTACCTTCACTGTCTTTTCCAGGTGGCAGGGTGATAGATTGAGTGGGGAAATTGCGCGATCGAACTTGCACGCTCAAATTTTGCACTTGTCCGTCACCGGCGACTTGCAGAAGGCGAGCACCGGCTTTGTCTAGCGGAGTTGTCGGTAACAGCACCCGAAAGCGACTATTGCCGATCGGAAAAGCAGGGTAATTTTTTTGCTCTACCGAAACCGTTGGAGTCGGGCTGCCGCTGTCTACCTGAATGATTACCGACAGCGTATCTCCCAGTTCTGGATTTGCGGGCGTCACCTGCACCTGCAAAGCTGGCGCGGCAGATACCGCACTCAGAAGGCCCGCAACAATTCCCCCACTCAAGCTCACCGTTAGCTGCTTTGCCTTCAACCCTCCCCACCGGAAAATAGAATTCACAATTATTTTTGCACTTTGTCGGCAGTTGCCTTGATTTACATTCGTCATCACGGATATCCTAAATTCCGATCTCGCTAATGTTACACAAAGCCCTTAACTTTAGCACGCTCTCACCGCAAAGGATAACGCAATGTTAGGACTTGCGCCAAGTCCGTAAATGTAGCCTGTAAAAGCGCCAAACCCAACGCGCGATTTTGCTTATCTGTAGCGTAATTGTATAAGTTTTGAATATTTAGCATATTTATTAAGTAAATGCGACAGTGGTTAATCATAGAAAGATCAAAATGCCATGCCAAATGAGCAAAATCAACCCGGAGAATATGATGCCGTCAAAGGCGGTCAAAATTTAATTCCTGTCGGTGCGGCGGTACTTGGAGGAATTGCCGGCGTAAAAAGCCGATTGGCCTCGCCTGCGATCGAAGTCAGAATCGCTGCACTGTCTCAAGCGCTGAAATACGGAGATGCAGGATTAGATTTGATAATTGGAGCATTGCGGGATGAGTCGATGTCAGTACAATCTGCTGCCTATTCACTGCTGAAAGATAGGCAGGACTTAAAGATACAGCTACAGTTCCAAGACTATTTACCCACATTTGAATTTGATGTCATCACAGTCGATTCGCATGGCATAGAAAACAGCCGCACTAAGTCATTTGCTAGCTTCTTCCCTGAAGACTTAGGTAATGGAATTGTACTGGAAATGGTTTATATTCCCGGCGGCACGTTCCAGATGGGTTCATCTGAAAGTAGTTCGGAACAACCAGTGCATCAAGTAACCGTCCCACCTTTTTATCTGGGCAAATATCCGATTACTCAAGCACAGTGGGAAACGGTGATGGGAAATAATCCTTCTAATTTCCAAGGTGCGAAACGTCCTGTGGAACAAGTAAGTTGGGATGCTGCTGTACAATTCTGCCAGAAACTTTCTCAAAAAACAGGCAAGACTTATCGTTTACCTTCGGAAGCGGAATGGGAATATGCTTGTTGCGCCCGAACGTCAACGCCTTTCTATTTTGGTGACACGATTACGCAGGATTTAGTTAATTATAATGGCAATGATCCTTACGGTGGTGTGTCGCAGGGACTTTGCCGCCAGCAAACAACCGATGTGGGGAGTTTTGGGCCGAATTCGTTTGGTTTATACGATATGCACGGGAATGTTTCGGAAGCGTGCAGCGATAAGTGGCACGATAATTATAGCAACGATAAGTGGCCTGTTAATTACAATCCTGCACCGACTGACGGAAGTTCTTGGGAAATTGGAACGGATCATAACCGAGTGTGGCGTGGTGGTTCCTCGAACTCCAATGCGGTCTATTGCCGCAGTGCCAGGCGTGCCTGCAGCTTGCCGGACGACTGGTGGAGGAGCGGGGGTTTTCGCGTGGCGGTAGCTAATTGGTAGGGTGCGTCGCTATGAACAATCTACAAATAAAATCGACTTTTCGAGCAGCGACGCACCGCGAGAGTCACTCAGGTGCGGATCCATCTCACATCTGTAAATTACATCAAAAATTTCACAGCGACGCACCCTACAAAAACTTCTAACTCACAGACGAAAAAGAAGATGAACATCTCACAGCGACGCCTCAGATAATTAGCTGGCTGGCGCTTTGGAAAAATTAATTTTTTCAACTATATTTTTCCGCAGATAAACTGTCAGCGGTTTTTCGATTAAAGAGTAGAACAAGCAGCAGACAACTACAGTTATCAATAATACGAGAGCTGGGGCAAAAAAGAATCAAGATATTTTCCTAAATTCGCGTTTTGCAGCACTTTTGTAATTGCGGATACGGTCGGCTTTTGGAGTAAAAATATTGAGTAGGAGGCATCTCCCAAGTATGTTAAAATTTTGGAGAATTTGGGAGAGTCGTTAAGGTCGAGCGATGCCGAACCGATGATTAATAACGCCATCAAAACTCCAAAACTGCTCGTGCGATCTATTTCTAGACTATTTCCAGCATAAAATATTAATAAGCCTGCATATCCTAAATTTGCGGCACCAAACAAAATCCATCTGTTTTTGCTAATTGTAGTGCCCAGCTTAATTACAACATATTGGCGGCTGTTGCACTTTGCTTTTCAACCATAGTCAATACATTAAACACAGTCAACACATTAGAGACTATAATATAACTTTACACTTTTTTCATAAAGTTGTGCAAGAAGACTTCCGACTGATTGTTGACTTAGTTCTAGTTCTCGCTGCTGCCGCAGCAGGAGGACTCTTTGCATCGCTGTTGCGACAGCCGGTAATTCTCGGCTATCTCCTGGGAGGGATCGTAGTTGGGCCGGCCGGTTTGGGATTGATTAAAGAATTAATTCAGGTAGATACTCTGGCTGAATTTGGCGTTGCTTTTCTGTTGTTTGCTTTGGGAGTAGAGTTTTCCTTCGCCGAACTAAATCGAGTTAAAGCAATTAGTCTGGGCGGGGGGGGCTTGCAAATTGTGCTGACGATCGCCATTACTACTGCAATTTCTTTGGGTGTAGGCTGGGTACAATCCCCTGCCCAAGGGGTGTTTTTAGGGGCGATCCTGTCGCTTTCCTCGACAGCAGTGGTACTCAAATGCTTGATGGAACGCAATGAAGGCGGTACTTCCCACGGACAAGTCATGCTGGGAATCTTGGTCGTTCAAGATTTGGCCTTGGGGCTAATGCTAGCAGTTTTGCCGGCCCTCAACCAGCCCGCAGAGGCGATCGGCATGACGGTAGCCTGGGCATTGCTGCGGATCGGCTTATTTGCTGCTGGTGCTGTAGTCGCGGGCATTTGGATCGTCCCGCAGTTGCTGCGCTACTTGGCGAAAACAGAAAGCCGGGAACTGTTCTTGCTGGGAGTTGTGGTTTTGGCTTTAAGCATTGCGCTGCTGACAGAATATTTGGGTTTCTCGATCGAGATGGGCGCATTTGTGGCGGGTTTAATGATTTCCGAGGTGGAATATGCCGACCAAACTCTAACTTATGTCGAGCCTTTGCGAGATATTTTTGCATCCTTATTTTTTGTCACCATCGGAATGTTAATCGACCCGGTATTTCTCTGGAACCATCTAGAGTTAATTCTGGGACTGGTATTTCTAGTATTTGTCGGGAAATTCTTGATTATAACGCCGATCGTCCGACTATTTGGCTATCCGCTAAAAACAGCATTAATCACAGGTTTGGGTTTAGCTCAAATCGGAGAATTCTCCTTTGTACTCGCTAGTTCCGGTCAAGCTATGGGACTGGTTTCGCGAGACGTTTACCTATTGATTTTAGGAACGACAGCAGTCACCCTGGTGCTGACGCCGTTTGTATTGAGAAGCGTGCCGCAGTTATTCAAGTGGGCAGAAAATTTCGGGCCGATTCAGCGCTATTTTGATGAAACATCTCAACCTGTCGAAATAGCTGAAACTTTGCCAGAACAAAATCATGTTGTGATTTGTGGCTACGGGCGAGTTGGTAGAAATTTAGTCAAAATGCTGCAAAGCCGCAACTGTTCAATTGTCGTAATCGACGAGTCGGAAAGCAGAATTCAAGAATGCAGAGTGTCAGGAATTCCTTACATTTACGGCAATGCTGCCAGCTTGCACGTCTTGGAAGCCGCCGGGGTAGAACGCGCCGCATCAATGGCGATTACTCTTCCCGATCCGATGAGCACTCGTTTGTGTCTGAAGCGGGCTTTAGAATTAGTCCCGGATTTGGATATTGTGGTGCGCGCCAACAAAGATAAAGATATCGAACTGCTTTACCAACTCGGGGCCTGGGAAGTTGTGCAGCCCGAGTTTGAGGCTAGTTTAGAACTTTCTGCCCACTTGCTGGCGGGCATGGGTGTCTCGGCCATGGCGATTGGGCGGGAAGTTCAGCAAATTCGCAGCAGCCGCTATCTGGAATTGCGGCCGGCGCGGGAACCTCTGGCTATTTCGCGAGATTTGAAAGTAGCGGTTCGAGACCTTAACAGCGATTGGTACAACTTACCTTCGGGTTCTCCCATCGCTGGGATGACTCTGGAAGAAACTAACTTGCGGCAGTTGACAGGCGTCAGCGTGATGGCGATCGTCCGTGAAGATGGCGAGGAAATTGATTATCCTAACGGGAAGGCTGCTTTGGAGTCGGGCGATCGACTTTTGGTAGTGGGAGAACCGGAAGAATTGATCAGTTTTGAGTTGCTGGCCAAGGGCGAAGTTGCTGTCCCGCAGGGCGACACTTCTTGTCAGTGGCTGAGGCTGCCAGCAAACAGCCTTTGGGTGGGTCAAAAACTGTCAGAGGTAGATTTGCTGGCTCAGTATGGGGTGCAGGTGCGGGCGATCCGCCGGGAAGGGAAGTTTACTCGCTGGCCGGATGGAACTACTGATTTGCTTTCTGGCGATCGTTTGCTGCTGTGCGGCGGCTTCTACGAGCTCGGCTTGATGCAGCGGACGGCCTCGCCTCCGGTGCGGCAACCTGCCTTAAAGCTGCCTTTTGTCACCGCCCAAGTCAGCGAAAAGCTATTTAGCGATTAGTCAGTTGACAGTTGACAGTTGACTGTTGACAGTTGTCAGTTGTCAGTTGTCAGTTGTCAGTTGACAGTTGACAGTTGTCATTAGTCATTAGTCATTAGTCATCAGTCATTAGTCATGTTTTGCTGTCCCCGCGATCGAAGGTTATTAGTCCGCAGTCGGCCGTCCGCCGTCATGTTTTGCAGTCCCCCCGAACGAACGTTATTAGTCAGAGGGAAGACGGAAGAGGGAAGACGGAAGAGGGAAGTTCGTCGGGGACAGCCGTGTAGGGGATGTAACGGATGTAACGGATGGAAGTCCGAGGGAACAGGAAAGATTTTCCTGGCCTCTCCATCTCCCCATCTTTACCCGATCGCGAAGCCGAAGCGCCCATCTCCCCATCTCCCTATTTTCCCCTCTTCCCCCTCTCCTCAGGCGTTGGGTTTGATATAGGCAATTGCCGATCGCGAAATCAGAATTTGTTTTTCTGAGGCATCGAGGAGGCAAATGCAGCTATGATCCTGCCAAAAAATTCTGCCGCCTAGCAAGTCGCCGGTCATGAGTTTGATTTCTACCTGTTCTTTGTCTTTGATGTAGCTTTGTATTAGGCGAATGCTGGGCAATCCGGTCTCAAATTCTGACATAGTGGGAAATGGGTAAATTGGTCATTGGTTATTAGTCATTAGTCATTGGTCAGTAGTCATTAGTCATTGGTCAGTAGTCATTAGTCATTGGTCATTTTTTGCTGTCAACTGTCAACTGTCAACTGTCAACTGTCAACTGTCAACTGTCAACTGTCA
>NZ_JAUBOJ010000228.1:0-9084 GCF_036700185.1 Microcoleus sp. BM001215392
GGGGTTTTCAACCCCTGTCGGACTGCCGGGAAAGCGCGCGCATTTAGTTAAAACCGACTAGAGAGTTTCAGGGAAAATGCGATCGATTTCTGTCCTCTGAAGCGAGGACTTTCGCTTCGACTCAGTACGTCAGGGGTTGAAACCCCTGCCTCAAAGCGAAAGTCGGTTGAAACCGACTAAAGAGATTGATGGAAAATACGATTCATTTTAGTCCTCTTTGAGAGGACTTTAGCTATGAGACAGGGGTTTTTAACCCCTGTCGGACTGTCGGACTCACACTCAATTAAAAGCTGAACTGAGTGCGCAAATTGCCCACAAATACAGTCGGATTGCCATCAAAATTGTTGGCATTGAAGATAGCATAAAATGCCGGGACGATCGCAATATTATTAGTAACCGGGTAATAATACGAACCCTCCACCTCGTACTGAGTACCTCCATTGCCGCCGCCCGAGAGCAAGAACCTGCTACCCGATATATAATTGTGGGGAATCACAAAGGAAAGCACACCCAGCGCGCCCTTTTTTCCCAGATCCGGAAATCCCATCCCAACTTGAAAAGATTGTACTTTAATGTCTCCGCCAGAGCGATCGCGATTTACCGGATTTACCTCAAGCTGGCCGTAGGAATAGCGCCCGAACAAACCAAAATTCCGGCTCAACAACCAATCAAAATTAACCACAAAAGAATCAGCACCGGAGTCTCTAACTCTTCCTCCAAAACCGTCATCCGCATAACCATAAGGCAGGGGTTCGCCCACAGTACCGCCAATAAATCCATTATAAGGTTTGAGGCTCGATCGCGCGTAAATCAGCCGCAGATTGAAAGCATTGCTGGGGGCATATTCCAACTGCGCTGTCATCGTGTTGGAACTGTTAAACAAACCATCCTTAGGATTGCTAGCAGTATTAAATACAGCAGGATTCAAAAATTCTGTATTTTCAGCCATATAAGCAGCCGTCAACTTCAGCGGCTTGGCAACTTGCCAACTGACAACAGCACCAGAACCGCGATCGACCGCATTTAACAGTGTACTGCCGTTCGAGTTAAAACTCGTTGCCCCTTTCAGATAAAATGTGAAACGGTTGCCATCAAAATATCGATAATAATTCAATCGCGGCCCGATCGCAACTTGAACTTTATCTCCCACAGGAAACGTGTAGGACATCTCGCGAATTCCCACAGCATTAGCCGTTGGCGTGCCAGTTTGATCTAAAAAAGGAGTTCCCCACGAGTTGTAAAAACCAGCCGAAACTAATTCGTTTGCAGGCGAATTACCGTTGCCGAAAACTAACTGAGTTACCAGAGAATCTTTGCCAGTAAACGAAGTATTTAGCGTCAGAAAAGCGTAGTAACTAAAAGTAGTTTCAGGCTGCCCGCGCTCAACCCGAGTCGGTCGGTTGTTGGCATCGCGAGTCGGTGCAGCAAAGGGGCTTCCCGGGGCGGTGCGGCTGCGTTCTGCCCTAATATCGCCTGTCGGAAATGCTGATGTGAGGTTGAACCAAACCGTCGCATTGAGTTTCGTGGTAGTTGAGAACTGATTCGATTCTAAATTCGCCGTGCGAGCTTCCAATACATCGATTCTACCTCGCAGCGTTGCTATTTCGGCCGCAAATTCTTCTTGCAGTCTCTGGAGTTTCTGTAAATCCTCTTTTTTAACTAAATTCGAGGTTCCTGCTGTTACCAACTCAGCAATTTTATCAAGACAAGCATTCAAACCTGCGGCGAATTCGTAGCGAGTCATGGCTCGATTTGGGCGATAGGTGCCGTCGGGATATCCAGCTATGCAGCCGTAGCGTTCAACTAATGATTGCAGCGCTTGAAATGCCCAATCTGTGGGCTTAACGTCGCTGAGTTGGGAAACTGATGTGACTTGTTCCATCTCCGGCGAGGCGGAAGTATCGGTTGCTTCTAAGCTGTCTGTTTGGATTTGGGTGATGTTTGTCGGCGCTGGTTTTTCTGGGGTTTGAATTGATTCTGATAAGAGGTTTGATTCGCTGGTTTCTTGAGTTGCTGTATCAGTCGGTTGCAGATTGTTTTGTTGGGAAGCTGCGGCGACTTCCGATTTTTTGTTGGTTGTTGGTTCCGGTGAAATATCGGCAGTTGGTTCTAGGGTTTGTGCAGGCTTTGTCTCTGGGGAATTTGGCTCTAGCGCAACTGGCGATGTAGCGGATTTTTCGGATGCTATATTTGTCGGCTTGACATCCTTGGTTTGAGAATTTTCTGCTATTTTTTCGCTGTTTGTTGCGACGGAAATACTCTCGGGTTTTTCTGGCTTTTGTGGTTTGGTATCAGCGATTATTTCTGGCGTTGATGCAGGATTTGACGCTGTTTCAATTTGGGCGATTCTCTTCGTTGATGAGCCTCCCGTAGGGGCGGGCTTCGCTAACGCACTTTGTGATTGGGCGGCATCAACCAGCGGTAAGTCGGCTGGCGAGGCTATTGCTTGCTGAGTTTCTGTGGCGGCAACTTCCGCAGCAGAGCTTGCAGGACAATGCAGCAGGCTCATACAAATTAGTGCTGGCGTTGCTGTCAGCAGGATTTGGAAAGACACAATTTTAGACATTATCCTCACACCGTTATTTCTTCAGTCGGCGCAGGCCGACTTTGTTTGTATAGACGCGGTTTCCACCGCCGATTCATAAACTTTAGTCAGTTTTTAAGTCAAGGGTTTGCGATCGGCTGCTGGGGGTAAAGCTCGCTGCTCTACAGGAGGCAAGTAGCTTTCATCAAATATCTTATTGACTGGGGGAGCTTCTATTTTTAAGGCTCCTGCTACTTGTTTGGCTGTCGCTTCCAGACGTGCTGGATCGACTCCGCCCAAGCCGACTTTTTCAACTTCTGGAGAGATGTAGAGCCGTTCTAAGGCGATTTGCAGGCGGCGCTTTTCGGCGTTTTTGTCCATCAAGCTATCTCCCGCTTTTGCTACGGATTCCAATCCGGCTGCTGGATCTTTTAATGTGTCTTGCAGTCCTTTAAAATACGCTCTCAAAAATCCTTTGACTACTTCCGGATTCTTGTCAAGAAATGCTTTTTTGACCACGATCGCATTTCCGTACAAATCTAGACCGTTCTCATTATAGTAGAAGACGTTTATATCTTCTGGCTTTTTGCCTGCTTTTTCTAATGCCGGGATGATGGTTGTGGCAAATCCGCTCACTGCATCGACATCGCCTTTAATTAGTAAGGTTTCCCGCAGCTTTGGTTCCATTGTAATCCACTCTACGCTGTCGGGCTGCACTCCTACTGTTTGGGCAAATACTGGCCACAGTTTGCGCGGTGCATCTCCTGCTGGAGCTCCTAGCTTTTTTCCTGTCAATCCTTTAGGATCTGCAATGTTCTTCGACTTGAGGCTGACAATTGAAAAAGCCGATCGATTGTAAGGGACTGCAACTGCTACTACCGGATCGTTGGGATTCTTGGCGTTGAACTCCATCATCGAGTAAATATCGCCAAATCCGATCTCGAACTGGCCTGCTGCTACTTTGGTGATGGTGTCTGAGGAACCGTAGCCCCGCTCGATTTTAACATCCAATCCTTCTGCTGGGAAATATCCTTTGTCAATGGCGATCGTCAGCGGTGCATTATCGCCCTGTAGCAGCCAAGAGGGATTGACTTTGATCGTCCGTTTTTGCGCGGTGTCAGCCGCTGTTGTGGCTGATCCACCCGGCGCTGCTGGGATAGTTCCAGCATTCGGCTGTTGGGATTGACAGCTACTCAGGATGACGGGAAGTGCAATTAGCATTAGAGATAGCGATCGTACTAACCAAGTATTTTTCATAAAAAAAGCTTGCTATTTGGACAACAAACCAACGCAAAAACCCATGCAAGCACCACAAATACCGTTGCCAATCTCTGCGGATGTCGCATCAAATTTAAGCAGCGCTGGGATTTCTGTATACGGTATACTTTTATTGCTGGGAATACTGTATATAGCAGCACATTTTTTATATTTGATCGATAAATTAACTTGGGATAACTTAATTTGCACCAATAGTTAACAATTTTGTTAAAGTTGCTTTATCGTTGGCAAAAAAATGTATTTTCCGATACAGACAAATTCAAATATATCAATAATAAATAAAAGATATCAAATTTTGATCCTTATCTGTATACAGAATACTACTGCTCGCTTGCTCGATAAAGGAGGTAGACTGATTGTGGTACAGCAGACAATGTTAACAGAAGATATCGAAACCAAAGAACCCGTACTTTTGGAATTCGATCGCGTGGGTTTAGAGTATCGAGTTGATGGTCAACCGAGACGGATTATTGATGAGATTTCGCTGTCGATCGCCCAGGGAGAATTCGTATCGTTTGTCGGGCCCAGCGGCTGCGGAAAAACATCTATCTTAAGGATGGTTTCCGGGCTGTCACCAGCTCCGATCGGCGAAATTCGGATGCGGGAAAAAAAGATTACCAAACCCCTAAAGAATGTCGGAATTGCCTTTCAAAATCCCGTGCTTTTGCCTTGGCGCAATACCCTCAACAACGTTCTGCTGCCGCTGGAAGTAGTGCAGCCTTACAAGCGAGAATTTAAAGATCCGCAGCGGCGAGAAAAGTTTATTCGCTCTGCACAAGAATTGCTATCTACAGTCGGACTGCAAGACTTTCAGAAACAGTTTCCGTGGCAACTGTCGGGAGGAATGCGACAGAGGGCTTCGCTGTGTCGGGGGTTAATTCACCAACCGGAAATACTGCTGCTAGACGAACCTTTTGGCGCCTTGGATGCTTTCACCCGCGAGGAAATGTGGGTGATGCTGCAAGATTTGTGGATGCGAGTGAAGTGCGTTTGCATCCTGATTACTCACGATTTGCGGGAGGCTGTATTTTTGTCGGATACAGTTTATGTGATGGGCCCGCGCCCGAGTTCGATCGTCTACAAAGTCAAAGTCAATCTACCACGTCCCACTACTCTAGATATGATAGTGTCGGATGAATTTAACCACATTGTGGCAGAGTTGCGCCGCCACATTCACCGCAATTAAAGACTTAGAAATTACCTTGATGATGCGGCGGTTAAAACCGCTCCCCGCCAGATAGTATCCGGTCGATTACCATCAGAAAAACGGTTTGTAGTGCGGACTCCCTTCCGCAGGATTTTGCGGAAGGGAGTCCGCACTACGAACCTTAGTTATTGCAGTCGATCTGCCGCACACAATCTCAAACCAATTCCGCTGTCGCGGACTGAAGAATAAACAGAGAAGCAATGGATAATTTAGAGAGATTTGCTCGGTCAAAAACAGCCAGCATTGTAATGCCGCTTGTTGCAACAATTTTGCTGTTTTTGCTGTGGGAGATTGTGGTATTGTTGTTTAAAATTCCGCCGTACAACTTGCCTGCACCTTCAGCGATTATTGCCGCCAGTTTCAACCAAAGTAAAGCACTGATCGAAAACACCGGACAAACCTTGTTTACAACCTTAGCGGGTTTTATGCTCGCAATTGTTGCAGGCGTAGTGCTGGGGTTTCTGATCGGATATTCGCGGATTGCTTATGTAGTTCTCTATCCGTTGTTAGTGGGATTCAATACTGTTCCGAAAGTCGCGTTAGTGCCGCTGTTTGCGCTGTGGTTTGGCATCGGTACGGTGCCGGCAATTCTGACGGCGTTTTTGCTGGCGTTTTTCCCGATCGCAGTTAACGTCGCTTTGGGACTAGATACAGTAGAACCCGAGATGAAAGATGTAATGCGATCGCTAGGTGCATCCCAAGTAGAAATTTTCCAAAAAGTTGGGTTCCCCCACACCTTACCATACGTCTTTGCCTCCCTGAAAGTGGCAATTTCCCTTGCCTTTGTCGGGACTGTAATTTCTGAAACAGTAGCCTCCAACAAAGGCATTGGGTACTTAATTGTCACCGCGAGTTCTAACTTTGACGTGCCTTTAGGTTTTGCAGGATTGATGGTTTTGGCGGTGATGGGAACCGTGCTTTACGGCTTGTTTGCCGCTGCGGAGAAATACCTGATTTACTGGGCGCGGTGATGGGATGGATTCAACCAAACCCACTGCCGGAAATTGGGGTGCAAGTGGCCTAAAGGTTCTTCGTGCCCAGCCTGTTTGATGTCTTCTACAGGTACTGGCGCGGGGATTTTTTTCGTTAGCGATCGATTGAAGAATGTCATAACTTTGCCTCCAAGAGGGTTTTTCTGGGAAGCACATGGAAACCTGTCACCATACCAGCTTTATTTGGTATGTCCGAATCTTTTTCTGTGCCTTATGATACTATTGTACAACTTTTTTGGCGGAATGTATCGGGCGATCGGGTGATATGGCAGAAAGCATTAGTGTCAACTTAAGCATCAAACCCTTGATAAATATCGCTTTTACCTGAGTCTCGATCCCCCTCGCATCCCCCGATCGAAGGGGGACTTTGAGCAGATTCCTGTCCCCCCCCTTATTAAGGGGGCGCCGGGGGGATCGAGTCCTAATCGTCAGACAACAGGCCCGTACTACGTTTGACCTGTTTGTTGACATCAATGACCCACCCCACAAGAATTCGATCGCATCATCGGATTGCTGACTCAAGGCGAAACCGCGCAATCTCATAAATTTCTGTTAAAGCCTGCTGCATTTCAGTTTCTGGGGAATTGTTGAGGCGCCGCTCAAATGCTTCGAGAATGCTGGTTTTTGTGTGGTTTTTCACCGCCACAATGAAGGGAAAACCGAACTTTTCGCGGTACGATCGGTTGAGGAATTGCCAGCGATCGAACTCTGCGACAGATAGCCGATCCAAACCTGCGCCGGCTTGTTCGTTAACCGATGCTTCTGCCATTTTTGCTTTGCTTCCCAAGTCCGGGTGTGCTTGAATTAAAGCTAATTTTTCGGCTTCAGTCATGGAATTGACGACTGTTACCATTTTAGCGTGCAAGTCGGCTGTGGAGGCAAAAGGGCGATCGTCCCAAGTGCCGCGGGCGACTGTGGGAGTGCCCTCAAAAATCGCGCCCAAGGCTTCTGTAAATGCCTCCTGGCTGATTTGGTTGAGTTCAACTAAAGAGTATTGCTGCATTGTAAATCGGGTTATTTTTTGCAGTGGTAAGGTGCGCCCACAAGTTTCAATTTAAGGTCAAACCCTCAATCCGGCAGGGGTTTAAACCCCTGCCTCATAGCGAAAGTCGTCGGTCGCCGACTGTAAAAAACAATTGTTAAAAATAGAATACTTGTGGGACTAAGTAACTAAAAATGTTATTAACTTTAGTCCTCTTTTAGAGGACTTTCGCTATGAGACAGGGAATTGATTCCCTGTCGGACTGTCCGACTCACCAACGATATCGATACAGCTTTCGAGCTTAAGTTGACACCAATGGGGCCGCCCATAAACACCCTAATAACTACTGTCAACTGTCAACTGTCAACTGTCAACTGTCAACTGTCAACTGACTTTAGTTTGTTCGACTTCGCCGTGGGCTTTGAGGAGTGCGGCAATTTTGCGGCGGATGATGATTCCCGGCTTATCTGTCAGCATATGCTGTTCTTGTGCAATGTCGAGCGGTACGTCCCAATCGGTGGTTTCTAAAATCCGCTTGTCTTCTAAAGTAACAGCGCGATCGAAGGCAATAATATCGCTGGTTTTTGCCTCGCTTTCGGTATCGTTGCGGAGGCAAAACTGCACCATTTGAGAAGTTGAATCGTCAATCGGAGTCATGGTATTGACGATGATGTGAACGAGTCCGTTCGGGTAAGCAATCCGCAGCTTGACAGTAAACGGCAAAAACCAAATTCCGTCTATTGTGCGCACGGTTTCTGATTGCTCTATGTTTAAGTTTTGCTGTTGTTCGGCGGGATTGGCGACACCCAAAACACTTCGGTAATGCAGTTCCCATTCTGTTTCTGTAAACTCCATCACATCGGGCGTGAGATGCTCCTCGCTGCCGAAAGTTGTGGTATGTACAAAAGTAGGATGAGCCATATCTAATTCGTTTTCCATTACCCGCAATCCCGCACAATTCCAAGGTTCGTAAAATTCATGAATTTGGCGGTAGTTCGGGTCTGCTGCTTCTGGAATATCGGGAATCTCGGCGATTGGTTCGCCCAAACAAACCCAAACGTATCCGTAGCGATCGCAAGCCTGATAAGATTTTACTTTGTAGTTGCCAGAAATCGAGCCGTTTGGCTGTTGCGGAACGCTGACACAAGTTCCTGACGAGTTGAATGTCCAGCCGTGGTAAGCACAGGAAATGTTGCCGCTGACAACTTTTCCCAGGGAAAGTTTAGCAGTGCGGTGACAGCAGCGGTCTTCTACTGCTGCGGGTTTACCTTCAGAATCGAGCCAAAGTGCGATCGGCTGACCTAATAATACAAAAGGTTTGGGTTCCCCACCCAATTCGGCGACGGGAATCACGGGATACCAGAATCCTTTGAAAACAGCTTGCTTCGTAACTAACATAATCCCTCCCATCCTAAATAATAACTCAACCCATCTTCATTCCATCCGCTACATCCGTTACAAAATCCGTTGCCGAACTGCCTTCTCTTTAACTACCGCGATAGGTACTGTAAGACCAAGGAGAAACAAGCAAAGGTACGTGATAATGTGCGGTGACATCCGCGATGCCGAACTGAATCGGAACGCTGTTTAAGAAAGGCGGTTCTGGCAAATTCTCGGCCGACTGCGCGAAGTATTCGCCCGCATAAAAAACTAATTCATAAACTCCCGGTTTGAGTTCCCTGTCTGATAGTAAGGGATCGGCGGTGCGGCCGTCAGCATTAGTTGTTACAGTTTTTAGCAGGATTTTTGCGCCGGATTTCGGGTCAATCGAATGCAGGGCGATCGACATATTTGCAGCCGGACAGCCGCGCGCTGTGTCGAGAACGTGAGTAGTAAGTTTGCCTGACATTATTGTAAGGTTAAATGCTGATTGTTGATTGATTTTTTCCTAGTTCCAAGAGAAGATAGAGGTAGAGCCTCTGGATATCCGTTTCCAAGCACAGCCAGGGAACCACTTTACATCCGCTACATCCGCTATAAAATCCGTTGCCGAACTTTCCTTCTACTTAGTGTAACGGGCCTGCCATGATGACTTTGGCGATCGCATGGATATCCGTTTCCAAGCACAGCCAGGGAACCACTTTACATCCGCTACATCCGC
>NZ_JAUBOJ010000228.1:9184-11822 GCF_036700185.1 Microcoleus sp. BM001215392
ATCCGTTGCCGAACTTTCCTTCTACTTAGTGTAACGGGCCTGCCATGATGACTTTAGCGATCGCATCTGTCACGTCAGTGGGCTGTTCTTTCGCCAGTTGTTCGTACCAAAGTTGTGTCACCTGCGGATCTTTGCCGTGAATTTGTTCGGCACGCTGGCGTGCTTTTTCGACAACTGCATTCGCCCGCTGCTTGCGCTCAGTTTCGTAGCGTTTGAGGGCGTATTCTACGCCTAAATTCGTAGTCGAAAGGTAGTTGCTGAGTACGAGTCCATCTTCCATGGCTTGACAGCCTCCCTGGCCCAAATCCGGGCAAGTAGCGTGGGCGGAATCTCCCAGCAAAGCAACTCTACCGCGAACGTAGGAGTCGATCGGGCCTACGTCGTGAATTTCCGGGCGGGCGACTGCTGCGGGATCTAATCTTTCTATCAGCAATTGCACTGGTTGGGCCCAACCAGTAAAATGTTCTTTAAGTTCGGCTTTGTAATTGTCGGGATTGGCCGGAGTTCCTGTGGGTAACGGAACATCGAAGAAAAAGTAAAATCGATCGCCCGCTACGGGCATTAATGAGGCGCGCTTACAGTCACCGACATAAATCGCCCAAGTATTTTTCGGTGCTAGTGCTTCATCCGCCGCTACTAGCCCGTTCCAATTGACATAACCGCCGTATTTCGGCTGTACTTCGCAGCCCAATACATGGGTTCGCAAAATTGAGCGAACGCCGTCAGCAGCCACCAGCAAATCGCCGCGCGCTTTGTCTCCGTTCTCAAAAATTGCAGTTACTCCGGTTGCGTCTTCTTCCACGGCAATACATTTGCGATCGAGCTTGACTTCTCCGTTAAAAGCTGCTAATAACATTTGTTGTAAGTCGCGGCGCGCCACCGGATAAGGACGCTGACCGACTTGTTCAATTAGTGGCATTAAATCGATGTCATTTAGCAGTTGACCGATTTTGGTGCGGTATTCCATGCGCTCCATTTTTCCGCCAATTTGCGCCATATTTTCGCCTAAACCAAGGCGGTTGAGAACTTTGACGCCGTTCGACCACAGAGAGATGCCAGCGCCTGCTGGACGCAGTTCTTTTACGCGATCGTAAATTGCAACTTCATAACCCGCTTGTTGGAGGGCGATACCCGCAGTTAAGCCACCAATTCCGGCACCGATGATGACAACTTTCAAGTCGTGCATTCTGTGTTTCTCCTGCTGAATGACATCCTAATATTATTTTAGATTTTATATTTTAGATTTTAGTATCGAGAATTACATCTGAGGTAGGGTGCGTCAGATTTAATTTACTTGATTATCCTCAAACAAACCCAACTAACGCACCCTACATATTAATTGGGAATTAGCCTAAAAACTTGGTTAATTCAGCAAGATTTTGCCCGATCGCATTTATCCCGCGAATGTGAGATAGGGGAGAACCTCCGTACAAAAAACTGTCCAAGCTGACTTGATAATTTTGCTGGATCGCTAAATCCAGCCACAAATTCTTAAATGCCGCTCCCGGTTTGTAGTCGGGAATGTTGTGCTGGTAATAGGGGAAACTGTCAAGGCAAGTATTGAAAAAGTTCTTGCGACCGCAATGCTTTAAATACTGATATCGCGGTTTGAATTCAGTTTGATTTTGCAATACTGTATGAATCGTATCTGCTAAGGATTCCGCGTCAAATTTGGCATAAAGACCCGCACCTTCCGGGAAAACGGGTGAGTTTCCTCGGGCGTATTGATTGAATTCTTCAAAACAAATTACTGGTACGTTGCAACTCATGGCTTCGGTAATTCCCCGGTTTTTTCCTTCGAGGAGGGAACCCAGGACGAATGCTTGCGCCCGCGAATAATAGTTAGGGATTTCTTGATAGTAGTCAACTCGCGGCAGTAAGTTGATGTAGTCGGAGGGATTGCCTAAAATCTCCTCTACTTGATGCCATTCTTTTAAGGCGTATTCGTCGAGAGTTTTTAAGTTATTGACATCAAAGTCGTGACCGCTGATCGCAGTTAATTTTATGAGTTTTTGCGGATACTTTTGCCGATAAATTTTTAAGGCTTTGGCAATCATTGGCAAGTTTTTTTCTTCGGAAATGCGGGCGACGGCTAGGAGGTCGATGTCTTTGGCGGGGACGTTGCGAGGGGAAATTAAGTATTCGTTGATAAAGTCTGTGTCTTGTAGCGGTATGATTGGTTTGTTGGCGCGATCGGGATATGTTTCGCGAAACCACTTGGCTCGCTGCGGGTTTTTGTATAAACTTGAGTAGGCGTCGGCTACGGGCGCCCAGGAGTAGGACGTTCCGGGGGAATAGGTGAATGACAAAAATGCTGAGGAAAGTTGGGGAAAGAGTTTGTTAATGAGTTCGACTCCTTCGCTGAAGTAAATCCCTTTGATGAATTTTCCTTCGTAAAACAGCGGGGGAAGCAAGACGTAGAAACTTACTGTATCGAAGCGGTGGGGTTGGTCTTCAAATATCTCCCAGCTAAAGGCGTCTAAGTCGGCATAGATTTCGGCGATTGGTTTGTTGATGTGGGGGTTGCGTAAATAGGGTTTTTGGCGATCGTAGTTTCCGCGTACCATAGATTTTGTTGATATTATTGCATAGAAATGTTAAAGCTGTTTGATCGTTCGGAATGCGAGTCCGCATCCAA
>NZ_JAUBOJ010000229.1:0-11799 GCF_036700185.1 Microcoleus sp. BM001215392
TTTGAAGCCTGAAGAAGCATGACCGCATATAAGTTATTAGTTATAATTTTATATTGACTGCGGTCATGCTTCGCCCCTACAAACATATTTGCTTGCATTGAGATGCACCCATACCAAATCTCCTTCTATTACCTCTCTTCAGTCTCGCGTTTCGCCGACTTGGTTGTTCCTGTAGAAGCGATTTCAATCGCCGGGTGACTGAAAAATTAGCAGCAGGGAAAGAGGAATCTTCGTCTGTGGGTGGATTGGTTCCTCGATTTCGCACACTCTCCAGCCGGATTCTGATACTTGTTGAAACCACGAGCTAACTGTGCGAAAATACCACGGCATTGGTTCTCGAAAAGCTCCGCCGAAGTTGTCGAAAGTCTCGGTTTTCCATCCGTCAACATAGGGCTGTTGCTGACACGCTGTGAATGGATGAACTGTCTGGATGAACAGATGTCCGTTTGAGACTGTGGCTTGCTGTAACGATCGCAATAAATCTCCAATTTCCTCACCAAGTAGCGAAAAATTGCAGACAATCCCATCGTAGGATTGACCGAGTATCCCTGGATCGGCAATAATTTCATCGTAGCCGATCGCCCGAAAACAACCGCTGCTTTTCAAAATAGCGCGATCGATCAAACCACGGGAAGCATCAACCCCAACCACCTCTACACCGTGCTTTGCTAAGGCGCGCCCCAGCCAACCTTCACCGCATCCGACATCCAGCACTCGCCGAGGCCCGTAGCGCAGCACAGCTTGCAGAATAGCCTCATCCGTTGCTGCGCGGCGACTTTCGATCGAATTTTGCTCGATCGCGTGTGTCCATGCGTCAGCATTAGCTTCCCAACTCTGTTGAATTTGTTGCTCAGGGCGATCGAATTTCATGGTAATTTTCTTCTTGGTACTAGGACTTAGGCAGAAATCTGATTGCTACCCGATCCTGCGTAAGTCCTGAGTATATAAAAACGACTTCAAAAAGGGCGATCGCTAAACCCATCTACCCACAACAACCCTCACCGTTCCATCCGCCAAAGTTTCCTCTGCTTCCACATTAAAACCCTCAGACTGTACCGCAGCCATCAAAGTTTTGTGCGCGTATTTCTGACTGATTGAATTGACAAATTCCTGCTGGTTAATGCGAGCGCCCCAAAAATCCGCCACCAATTCATAATCCTCTTCGCCGCTGCGCCGAAAACCCAAATCGTAACCGTTGGATTGCCTAATTACGTACTCGGCATTAGTTTTGTCCCCGCGATAACCGCGAACCTGCACATTGGACTCTACTTGATAACCCAACTCTTCCAACACTTGATGCAGCAGTTCGCCGTTTTTGATCTGAACCTTGATCGTTGTGAAGTGTGACATATCACTTTCCGGTTTTTGTCTGAAACGCTAATTTGATTATAATTGCATAAACACCAACAGTCAATAAGTTATGAGTTGCACTCTTCAACCCGGTTTTTACGAAAAATATGGGACTTACCAGCGCGACACAAGCCTAGAAACCTGGTGGGTTAGCCGTTTATTGTCCGGCATCGGACTCCTGGCAAAAATTTCAGTTTTTAATGGCTCTAAGCTGTTGTCAACTTTCCTGTATCGCCCGTTAATTACTAATTTCCCAATTTCCCAATTCCCCAATCTAAAATTTAAAATCCCCAATCTAAAATCCTATGATGGCTAATAATTCTAACGAACCCAGAGAATATGATGCCGTCCTCGGCGGCCAAAGTCAAATCCCGATCGCCGCCGCCGTTTTGGGAGGCATCGCCGGAGTCAAGCAGCGCTTGCACAGTCCTAGTATCGAGGCGCGCACAGCCGCCGTTAAAGATGCTTGCCAATACGGAGAGGCCGGTTTGAATTTAGCAATTGCAGCCCTGCTCGATCCCGCCCCAGAAGTACAGCGAGTTGCTTATTCTCTTTTGCGACAAAGGACAGAACCTTTTGTCCGCCAAGCTTTAACAAAGTTCGTGCCTTACGGACTTTTTGACTGCATCCGTACTGTCAAAATAGGGACAAATGTGGCGATTAGTCCAGCGGGCGATCGCACGGCGAGTTTGCACGGCAAAATAATTAGAATTTGCGATTTAGAGACAGGAGAAATACTCTATACTGTTGACAAGTATCCCCGCGCTCAAGAAACTTTTGTTCTTTGCCAAGAAACCGAAGTTTTTGTCAGAAGCAGAAATCTTCCGAAACACCGCGCGATCGAAATTTGGCAGGAAGGAGAATTGCGGCATACTTCCCTCGGACACGAAGGCGAAATTACCGCAATTGTCATCAGTCCCGACAGTCAATTTATTGCCACCGGTTCGGCAGATACTACAATCAAAATTTGGAATTTAGAGACGGGAAAGTTAATTTGTACTTTTGGCAGTCATTTAACTTGGGGAGCGCACAAAGGAGGAATTGCGAGTCTGGCTTTTAGCCCGATCGCACAAACTCTTGCTAGCAGCAGTTCTGATGGTACCATTAAACTCTGGAATTTCAACCGCCGAGAATGCTCCCAAACCATTAAAGGTTATGCGAATTGTCTAGCTTTGAGTCGAGACGGGCAGACTTTGGCTGCTGGCGGCTGGGACAGAAATATTCAACTGCGCCAGCTATCGCATCCGGATAATCCAATAACTTTGGCCGGGCATTTTAACTCGATAAATGCGATCGTTTTTAGTCCCGACGGGCGCACAGTTGTCAGTGCTAGCGCCGATGGTAATCTCAAATTATGGAATGCCCGCACCGGCGAACACATTCAGACTCTCACCGGACATCAAAGCTCTGTCGCTTGTCTGGCTTTTAGTAGCGATGGCGAAACTGTAATCAGCGGCAGTTTAGATAAAACTGTCAAAATTTGGGGTATTAATTGAAGGAATCAGAAACCGGAAAAAGGGCAGAAGCACAAACAGCCAACACGGAACAGGAAAAGTTGGCGTTGCTGAGTGCAGGTATCAACCCATTGCTCGCACGCCGAAGGTTTGGGGGAATTTTTGAGCGATCGCACCATATTCCTAACGCGGCACCTCATTTCTAACTGCCAACAGTTTTGATGACCGATATTTGACCCGAGATGAAGCGAGAGTGCTTGCGGGACTTTTTAACAAATTCAAAAGTCCGGATTGTCGAGCCGGGGCTGCGTGAATCTACGGAAACAAATATAATAAATTTATAGTTCCGCGTCTTGTGCAACGCTAGGATTGCGGAACTTCTTTTTGCATCACTACACATACTTGCCGTAAAAGTACGGATTCGCAAAAATCAATCAGCTTTTTATGAATTTTTAAACAGTTCATAAAATCCGATCGCTCGTCAATTCGTGACCGCTTTAAACTAAATTTAAATTATCGGATTTAACTTCGATCAGTATCGCGGCGAACTGTAATAGTTCAATTAACAAGTTTATGCTTAAAAAGTGGCAGGCGTTAGATATAACTTGCTTATCGGAGGAATCATGTCAGAGCGCAACCAATCCATCTATTTTTCGTGCAATGCAGCAGAAATCTGCGAAACTGCTGCTGCGTGGCAGCAAACAGCCGATCGACTGACGCTAGAATTAAACAACACTCGCGATCGGCTGCACGCAGAAATCGATCGCCTCAAACTTGCCAACCAAACCTTGCACGCCGCCCTCAGTTGTACCCCTGTTTTTTTATGGGCAATTGATAAAAGTGGCAAGTTAACTATGGCCGCAGGCAAAGGATTGGACAATTTGGGGATCGAAGCAGGTGCAACTGTTGGGGAGTCGAGTTTTGCCGATTACAGTCAGTCAAATATTTTAGAGAATATGGCCGAGGTGCTAGCCGGAAACGATCGCATTTGGAATACCCAGGAGGGGCATTTAACGCACGAAATTCGATCGAGACCCCTGCGAGATGACAACGGTGAAATTATCGGGGCAGTGGGTGTTTCTACTGATATTACCGATCGCCAAAAGTCGATCGCCAGTTTGGAAACAGCAAATCAAGAATTACAAACCAAACTTCAACAGGAAACCGCAGTCTTGAATGCAGCACTTGCTGACAGCGAAAAAAAGTACCGCAACCTGGTAGAAACGTCCCAAGAGTTAATTTGGTCGATCGACATTCAAGGCATCTTGACTTTTGTCAATTCCGCCGCCAAACGCATCTACGGCTACGATCCCCTAGAAATGATCGGCCGCCGCTTCACAGATTTTTTGATACCACAAAACAAAAATAGACAAATAGAAATATTTGCGCAACTTTTAGAGAAAACTAGCATTCACCCAAAAATCTCTAACTCTCCCTACGAAATAGTACAAATCCGCAAAGACGGTACACCCGTACACCTGCGCGTCAACAGCATCGTCAACGAATCTGAAAACGGCGCTATTTTAGGTTTGTGCGGAACCGCAACAGATATTAGCGATCGCAAGCGATCGGAAGAAGCACTGCAAGAAGCTACAGACCAACTTCGAGCCGTCTTGGATGCCGTACCCGGACTGATTTCTTGGGTAAGTTCAGATTTGCGGTATATAGGAGTCAACCAACACCTAGCAACCTCGTTCAAAAGGTCTCCCGAAAGCTTTGTCGGTCAAGAAATCAACTTTCTCGACAAAGGCTCGACTTTTGGACAACTAATCAGAAACTTTTTTGATAGCTCATCTGGGCAAACCTGGCAAGAAATAGACATAGAAATTGAAGGATGCACCCGCAACTATTTGATAGTAGCTCAGAAATACCATCAGGGAACCGCAGCAGTTTCAGTAGGGATAGACATTACTGACCGCAAGGGCGCCGAAGCTCAGAAAACACAATTAATTGCTTCTTTGCAAGAGTCCGAATTAAAATTTCGCAGCCTTTACGAAGCCACCAGCGATGCAGTAATGCTGCTAGATAAAGAAAAATTTTTTGACTGCAACCTCGCCACCTTAGCAATCTTTGGGTGCATAAATAAAGAACAGTTTTATGGCAAGCACCCCAGCGAATTTTCCCCGAAATTTCAGCCGAGCGGACAAGACTCGTGCAGTTTAGCCGCACAGAGAATATCCACAGCCGTGGGAACGGGTAGCTGTCGCTTTGACTGGGTGCACAAACGTCTAGACGGTTCAGAATTTCCCGCAGAAGTGCTGTTAAATGCCATGGAAATTAACGGGAAAAAAGTAATTCAAGCAGTAGTGCGAGACATTACAGACCGCAAGCGCGACGAGGATCGCATCAAAGCATCCCTCGCAGAAAAAGAAGTTTTCCTCAAAGAAATTCACCACCGCGTCAAAAACAACCTGCAAGTTATTTCCAGTTTGCTCAAACTTCAGTCCCGCTACATCCAAGACAGCCGGGTTACTGAAATGTTAAGAGAAAGCCAGAATAGAGTCCGGTCAATGGCCCTAGTTCACGAACAATTGTATCAATCCAAAGACTTGTCAAATATTGACTTTGCTGAATACATCCAAAATCTGGCTCACAATCTATTCCAAGCATATGAAATTCATGCAGAAGGCGTCGAGTTGCAAACAACAATTGCGCCGTATTCTGTAAATATTGATACAGCCGTTCCTTGCGGACTGATCGTCAACGAGCTAGTAACGAATTGCCTAAAATATGCTTTTAACGAACCGAAAAAGGGTAAAATAAAAATAGATTTTACATTACAGAATAATGGGGCTTGTGTGCTGGTCGTCAGCGACAGCGGGATTGGTTTTCCTCAAGATTTAGATTATCGAAATGCCCGAACATTGGGTTTGCGCCTAGTGGGGTCTTTGGTAAAGCAAATTAGGGGAAAAATAGATTTATTAGAAACCGCAGGCACGACTTTTCAAATAACATTTTCTCAGCCAACAAATACTCGGAGCGAACAAATTAATGCCAACCAGAAAAATCTTGATAGTTGAAGATGAAAGTATCATTGCGGAAGACATATCAGACTGTTTAATAGCTTTGGGTTATAGTATCACAGGCATTGTCTATTCTGGAGAAGAAGCGATTCAATCTGCGACTGAGTTGCGACCGGATTTAGTTTTGATGGATATTAACTTGCAAGGAGAAATAGACGGCATTACAGCAGCAGAAGAAATTCGCGGACGATTTCATATTCCGGTAGTTTATTTGACAGCTTATGCTGATGAAAATACTTTGCGGCGGGTCAATGTAACGCAACCATTCGGTTATATTGTCAAACCATTTGAAGAAAAAAACTTACACACAACTATTCAATTAGCTCTCCACCGACATCAGTATGATAGTTTGACAAATTTGCCCAATCGTTCGCTATTACGAGAGCAGCTAAGCCTGGTGTTAGAAAATCAAAAAGAATTGCCAGAAATGATTCCTATTTTGACTCTGAGCTTAGATAGAATTAACCGAATTAACAGTAACTTGGGCCATGATATCGGCGATTCCGTACTTTGCAAAGTTGCCGAGCGGCTGAGTAACTTCACCGAAAAAATTAATCTAGTGGCTCGTTTGGAATCTGCCGAATTTGCGATCGTTATCAAACCAGTTGCCGAAAAACAGGATGCTGCCAAGATTGCTCGCAATATTTTAGATATTGTAGCCCAACCTATGATTTTTAAAGGCTCGGAACTCTACGTGACGGCAAGTATCGGCATTTGTTTATCTCCTGGAGACGGCTGCGATGGAGAGGAATTACTGAAAAATGCTTATAGCGCTATGTACAATTCTCAGGAACGAGGAGGCAATAAATATGAGTTTTATACCGCAACAACTGCGATTAATTCTATCAATAAATTTAGTCAAGAAACTTGCCTGCGCAATGCTTTAAAAAGGTCAGAATTTGAAGTGTACTATGAGCCGCAAATAGAAATCAAAACCGGAAAACTTATTGGTGCTGAAGCTTTGGTGCGCTGGAACCATCCAAAAAGGGGCAGAGTTTCTCCGGCAGAATTTATTCCCATGGCAGAAGAAATGGGCTTGATTGCAGCGCTGGGGGAATGGGTGTTAGAAACTGCTTGCAGGCAAACTCAAGCTTGGCAAAGAGAGAGTTTGCCTCCGCTGCGGGTATCGGTCAACCTGTCAGCCCGCCAGTTTGAGCAAAAAAATTTTACCGAGAGAGTTAGCGAGATATTGAGAGAAACTAATCTCGATCCTAAATGCCTGCAATTAGAATTGACCGAAGGTCTAATTTTGCAAGATGAAAAAGCGGCAGCCCGAACTTTTACGGTGTGGAGAGATATGGGAATTCAGATAGCAATTGATGATTTTGGTACGGGATATTCTTCTTTGAGTTATCCGAAACGCTTGCCGTTTGATGCAATCAAAATTGACAAGAGTTTTATTCGCAATATTGCCGACGATCGCCAAAATGCAGCGATTACGGTAGCGATTATTCAAATGGCACACTGCATGAACATGACTGTGATTGCTGAAGGGGTAGAAAATCAGCAGGAACTAGCTTTTTTGTGCGATCGCGAGTGCGACGAAATTCAAGGTCATTTTTTCAGTCAGGCTTTGCCAAAACCTCAGTTTGAAGCGCTACTAAAAAGTGATAAGTGCTGGGTTATGTAGCGCATTGGACATTCGGCAACAAAAGCCACACTTTCGCTGCTAACCAAATCTATTGTTTGGTGTCCTTCTGAGCTACCAATAACCACATTTCCTCGGATTGAATCGTCGATCGCTCTTTTGGGCCAGCATACTTTGAGCTGCTGCGCAACTTCTTATAGTCTGAGGATCGCAGCTACTGTGCTGTGACACCTCAGATGTAGGAGTCCTTTGTATGGATTTAGCTAATAGCAAGCACAAGCCTATGCTTGTGCTTGTTTTTTTTGGGGATGCACTTGTCGGCGTCCGCATTCGTGGAAAAGCTGCAAGTTGCAATTCGGCAGACGAGTTCGCTCATAATATTTGACCGATTGGATAGCCTCAATCTCCGCAAGATTATAGGTAACAGTCAGGATACAGGGTGTCTTCGGAGCATGAATAGCAGGATTCCGCGAGAATGTAATGAACTTAACAGAAGCTATTTATTAAAGATTGCATACTGTACACACCAATTCAACCAACAAGTAATTGAATAGCTAAAACTCTCTCCCCAACCCCCTCTCCTTTAGGCAGAGGAACAAAACCCTTAATCCCTTATCTGAACCCAAATACTTATGAATTATCAGTTTGAGTTCTCAATTGTCTGGGATAATCTTGCTTTGCTATTTGCAGGTGCATTAACGACGTTCAGGATATCAGCGATCGCGATCGCATTCGGCCTAGTCATCGGTATTATTGGCGCAGTCTGCCGAACCTCTGGTAACAAAATCCAGGATGCGATCGCTCTAGCCTACGTGGAGCTGATTCGGAATACTCCGTATATCATCCAACTGTTTTTTATTTTCTTTGGGATGCCAAATTTGGGCATCAAGTTAACGGCAGAGCAAGCATCAATTTTGTCGCTTGCTTTAAACTTTGGTGCTTATTCGACCGAAATTGTGCGGGCGGGAGTCGAAAGCATTACCAAAGGTCAAACAGAAGCAGGAATGGCACTGGGATTTAACAAAATATCTGTATTTCGGTACATCATTCTGATGCCAGCCTTAGCGAATATTTATCCTGCCTTGATCGGACAGGTGATTTTGGCAGTTTTATTTACGAGTGTGGTGTCTCAGATTGCTACTGAAGACTTAACTTTTGCAGGAGATTTTCTCAATTCTCGGAGTTTTCGCAGTTTTGAGATTTACTTTGCCATATCGCTGATTTATTTGGCGATCGTTTGGATTATCAAAGGAATCTCCTATCTGATTGAGCGGCGATTTTTTAAGTTTGCACAGTATCGACGATAGTTAATTGGCAGGCTCAAATGAATGGATTTACAGTACCGCAGATATTCCTTAACTTGGTAATTGCGGCCAAATGGACAATTATCTTGTCTCTCATCGCCTTTGTGGTAGGCGGAATTGTGGGTTTTTTATTGCTGCTGATGCGGATATCTCCGAACAAGTGGATTAAAGGCTTAAGTCTGATTTATATCGAGTTCTTTCAAGGAACACCATTACTCTTACAGCTTTTTCTAGCTTTTTTCGGTACTTCGGTGGTTTTTGGGATAAATTTATCGCCTCTTGCAGCCGCTACCATTGCTTTGACGGCTTTTACCAGTTCATTTCTAGCAGATATCTGGCGCGGCTCGATTGAGGCTGTTCCCGCCGGACAGTGGGAAGCTGCATCAGCGTTGGGGTTTGGCTATTCTAAACAGCTAGAGTTAATTGTTCTTCCCCAAGCGTTTAAAATGTCGATCGCACCGACTGTCGGGTTTCTGGTGCAGGTAATTAAAGGGACTTCGCTAGCATCAGTAATTGGGTTTGCTGAAGTGTCTCGTGTCGCTTCTGAGATCAATAATGTCACATTGAACTCACTTTTAGTCTTTTCGATTGCTGGTCTAATTTATTTTGCTCTTTGCTATCCGCTATCTCTTTGGAGCCAGCGGTTGGAGAAGCAACTCAATTATAAATCATAGAGCAATACAGTTCAGATAAGACGGTCAAGAGAGTAAAAGCGATGTGAAAAACAAACTCTGCGATTGCTTCGTTCCTCGCAATGACAATTCTAACTGAACCTTATTGAATCAAAGAGACATCAACCATCGGAATATTTGGAGTGTTGCTGATGATGAAAATATTTAAGGAATTGATTCCGAACAAATGGCATCGGGCGATCGCACTTTTTGTCGCCAGTTTGGTTCTGACTGTGAGCATTGCTGCTTGTTCGAGTGCAACTACGTCCATCACCTCAATGGCTGTGTTTAACCCGGAAGCAGTTGCACCTCCCAAGGGTGAGCCAGGTAAAACTTTAGACAAAATCATGGCAGCAGGAGCGATCAGAACCGCAGTTCCTAATGACTTTACACCGTTTGGATCGATGAACGTCGAGATGCAGCCGCAGGGCTATGACATTGATGTAGCAAACGAGATCGCTAAAGCTTTGGGGGTAAAATCCGAGTTAGTACCTGTGGTTGGCAACTATCGCATTCCGTTTCTTCAGACTGCTCGCGTTGATATCGTGATCTCTAGTTTGGGCAAAAATAAAGCTCGCGCTAAAATCATTGATTTTTCCAAGCCCTATGCACCATTCTTTTCAGGCGTGTACGGCAGTCCAGATATTAAAGCGACCTCGCTAAACGATCTCAAAGGGCGATCGCTGGGAGTTGCGCAAGGTTCTTTAGAAGATTTAGAAATTTCCAAGATACCGCCAGAGCAAGCGCCTACAGTCAAGCGATTTTCTAGCAACAGTTTAACTGCATCTGCTTTAATATCAGGTCAAGTAGAATTAATTGCTACTGGGAACGTCGTCGCTGCCAAAGTAATTCGCGACAATCCCAATATCAAAATAGAAAATAAGTTCATCATGAAGAACTCACCCTGCTACGTCGGTGTTCGTAAAGGTGACGAGCCGCTAGTGGCAAAACTTGACAGCATTATTGATGACATGAAGCAGTCAGGCAAATTAAATGAACTGTCGTTGAAATGGTTTGGCGAGCCGCTACCAGACTTGACTCCTCCACCAGCAACTTAGGTCAGTAGATTTTAGATTTTAGATTTTAGATTTTAGATTTTAGATTTAGTTGCCAGATTGAATCACCGGAGGCAGAACTTGAGTCTAAAATTTTGGGTTGGATCTTGACGCTCGTGTCGTTCGGAAGTACCTGTTTTTGGGCGGAGTCAACAGCAAATCAACAA
Source organism: Microcoleus sp. BM001215392 (assembly GCF_036700185.1). Classification (NCBI taxonomy): domain Bacteria; kingdom Bacillati; phylum Cyanobacteriota; class Cyanophyceae; order Oscillatoriales; family Microcoleaceae; genus Microcoleus; species Microcoleus sp. BM001215392. The sequence continues at coordinate 10,613 of NZ_JAUBOJ010000229.1, forward strand.
AACGCATCAACTATCGCGATCGAATTTCCAACATTATCTCAAGGAGAATATTAAAATGTACGACTCAAAATCTAGAGCAAATCAAGCCACTGGGTTAAGCAATAGCTTAGAGCCAATCATTATCGCCAAAAATGTCGAAAAAACCTATGACAATGGGTTTCATGTACTCAAAGGTATCAGCTTGACTGTAAATAAAGGCGAGGTGGTGGTGCTAATGGGGCCATCGGGCTCTGGCAAATCCACCTTTATTCGTACTTTTAATGCCTTAGAACCATACCAAAAAGGCAGCATTGAGATTGATGGCACGCTGATTTCTCACGATGCTAAAAATATTGAGATGGTGCGGCGCGAGGTGGGGATGGTGTTTCAGCAATTTAACTTGTTCCCTCACCTGACAATTTTGGGCAATGTCACTCTAGCGCCGATCCACTTGCGCGGTATGTCCAAACCAGAGGCTGACAAGTTGGGGATGGAACTGCTGGAGAGAGTCGGGATTGCGCACCAAGCTAACAAATATCCGGGACAGTTGTCTGGCGGTCAACAGCAGCGGGTGGCGATCGCTCGCGCGCTAGCGATGCGTCCAAAAGTAATGCTGTTTGATGAGCCGACTTCTGCCCTTGACCCGGAAATGGTACAGGAAGTGTTGCAGGTAATGCGAGGTCTGGCGGATAGCGGGATGACGATGGTTTGCGTTACTCATGAAGTTGGTTTTGCTCGTGAAGTTGCCGATCGCATTATCTTTTTAGCTGATGGTGTGCTGGTGGAAGATACTACTCCCGATAAGTTTTTCAACAATCCTTCTAACGAGCGGACTCAGAAATTTTTGTCACAAATTTTGCATTAGTTATTGAGTCTAAATGCCTGTGCTTTTCACTTTTATTTAATAGACATCTTTCAAAAATAATTAGGACGTTGCTCCGAGCAACGTCCTAATTATTTTTTTGTGGGACGTTGCTCCGAGCATCGTCCGAAAATTTGATTGAAAGGACTTCTGCAAGAGTTCTAATTACGGTTTGAGTATTTTTTTTGACAATAATATTCAACTGTTGTCTGATTCTTCCGATTGTGCATCTACTAATGACTAATGACTAATGACTAATGACTAATGACTAATGACTAATAACGTTCGCGAGCGGGGACGCTCGCGCTAATGACTAATGACTAATGACTAATGACTAATGACTAAT
>NZ_JAUBOJ010000230.1:0-11796 GCF_036700185.1 Microcoleus sp. BM001215392
GCTCCCGATGAAGTAAGAAGCAAATGTCTAGACTTGTCTAGGATTTGTATAGCAGCTAGTAAACTAAGTTGTGACTTTGATAGGGCGATCGAACTCTACGCGGCTCGAACCACACAATACGAACACGCTGACTCTCATAAACCCGATTTGTCGATCGCGCAGCGCCCAAATCCTGAATATATACCCGCCCTGTGCACACAACAGGTTAAAATATCTTGCAAATCCGTTAAAAATGGAAAAGCCCAAACATGAATCGTCCTCAAAGCGTTACAGTTCTGGCAATCTTACAGTTAATTAGTGGCATCTTCAGTCTGCTTGACGGCTTGTTCATCTTACTATTTGCAGGCGTTTTAGGCGGTCTCGGCGCAGTTGGATTCGGTGCAAAAGTTGGCACAGTCATCGGCGGCTTCATTGCAATTTTTTCAGCAATCGCGATAATTATCGGAATTATTTCCCTAGTCTTAGCATGGGGTTTGTTTCAACTAAAAAAATGGGCTTGGACAGGAACATTCATTATCCATGTCATCGCCGTCGTCACCCAAATTGCAAAAATGCTTGGTAGCGCAGGTGCAGCAGTCAATTTTCTATCTCTGGGTTTTGCCATCGCTAGCATTTACTACCTGCTACAACCGGATGTTAAACAAGCATTTTCTGTTTAGTTTAGTCCTAATCTTTCACTCCCCCTCTGCTGGGACGAAACTTTGTGTAGATGCGATTTCAAGATCCGAATCTGAACTCTTTTAATTAACGGTACTGAATTCTCGGGTCAAAAAAAGCATAGGAAATATCAACAGCCAGATTGATCAGTACAAAAGTCACAGCCACAAAGATTACTCCTCCTTGCACAATTGGGTAATCCCGCGTCAGAATCCCGCTATAAATCCAAGAACCAATTCCCGGCCACGAGAAAATTGTTTCAGTCAAAATCGCCCCGCCCAAAAGCGTGCCGAACTGCAAACCTATAGTTGTGACGATCGGCAAAAACGCATTTTTCAAAGCGTGTGTCAAAACCACCCAAAATTCCGGCAAACCCTTAGCCCGCGCCGTGCGGATGTAATCTTGCGCCAGCACTTCCAGCATCGCAGCACGAGTAATTCGAGCGATAATCGCCAAGGGGATTGTTCCTAAAGTTAAGGCTGGGAGGATGAGATGGGCGATCGCATCCCGCAAAGCCACCAAATCCCACCTCAGCAAAGCATCCACAACATAAACACCCGTAATTGGCTTAAAACCAAACCCCAAATCTACACTAATTCGCCCGCTAGGAGGCAGCCATTTCAGATAAATAGCAAACAAATAAATCAACATCAATCCCAACCAATAGACTGGTAAAGATACGCCAATCAAAGAACCGCTCATCGTCAGATTGTCCAGCCAGCTATTTTTCCGAACAGCAGCCAAAATCCCCGCCGGAATTCCGATCGAAAGCGCCACCAACATCGCCGCCACCGACAGTTCCAAAGTAGCAGGCCAGCGACTTCTAATTTCATCAACAATCGGAATACCGCTAATAATACTATTTCCTAAATCGAATCGAATCAAACTACTTAAAAAAGCTAAATATTGCAAAGGTAAAGGCTGATTCAAGCCCAATCTCGCCTTCAATATTTCCACCTGTTCGGGAGTTCCGCGTTCTCCCAAAAGCACTGTAGCGGGGTCTCCAGGAATCAGGTGCAAAAACATAAATACCAACAGAGTAATTCCGAACAGAACAGGTAGCAGTCCCAGAAAACGTTTAAGAATATATTGAAACATCAGTTGATCTCATTCATCTTGCAAATTTGCCAAAATCCGATCGACCGTTTCTTCTACTGTTAGATTGGTTGAATCCAGCCAGTAGCCAAGGCGAGGAGTTTCGGTGCGGAGAATGCGATCGAAGGCATAAACCATTGATTCATTAGCATATCCAGTTTTCGATCGTGTCGCATCCCGTGCCGCGACAACTTCTGCCTGAGGACACAAAACAATTACAGATAAAAGCACATCGTGGAAAGTGGCAACTACCTCAGCCAATGTCGAACCAATGATGATGTCTTGATAGACAACTGTGAAACCAGCCTGGAGATATTGTCGCGCTGCCATTGCTCCGAGGTGATAGCGCAGTTGAAGCTGCTGATATGCTTCTGCTGACAAATTTAACGCCATTTCCGCCTGTCCATTCACAATCATGCGACGAAAGATATCGCCGCGAAGGTGAACACTTTTGGGCAACCGTTCGGCAAGTGATTGGGCAACTGTTGATTTTCCAGCAGCCATATTCCCGGTAATCAAAATAATTTGTGGCTGATGATTTCCAGGTTGTTGATTGCTGTCCATACTGTTGGTTCAGGTAAATTCATCTTTTACTCACATCCTCAAAAGACTCCGAACCCAAAGGACTCGGAATCCAACCTCGAACACTCTTGCCTTTCCCTAAAAGCGGTTGCGAATGTACGATCGCAATAAAAAGCTACGATCGGCTATAAATTAGCTGGTTCCGGGGCTCGTTCTGATTCCCCAATCTTCGTTGATTCCGAGTCAGCGCGCCACTCACTATTTTCGACAGTAATTGCTAGTTTAAATCCTAACGCTTCGAGCAATTCTACAAAACAGTAAATTTCCGCACCTGCACTTGCTGTCAACATTTTGTCAAGCTTTTCATGATGCTGTTTGGCCGAAGCAGAAAGAGCATTCATCCTGATTCGAGCCTCAATTACCTTTCTAATTGCATTTCTAAACAGTTCACGTTCAGGATCTTTTTCTTCCAAGATAGCCTCAATATAACCAGCAGCTTCTTCCGGCTCTTTGAGAGATTCAATTAGGTACTCGCGGTAGCTATCACTCGCAGGCATTTTCACGTTTTTCATAGTCTGTCCAGTATTCTATAGCTTGTCGAATGTCTTGTTCTTGGGTGCTTTTATCCCCAGCTATGAGGATTACCACAATTGTCAAATCAACTTGTCCAAAGTAGACGCGGTAGCCCGGGCCATAATTAATTCTGAGTTCAAAAACTCCTTGTCCCACTGACTTAAAATCTCCGAGATTACCTTGCTCAACTCGGTCAAGCCTAGCCTTGATTCTAACTCTAACATTCCGATCGCGGAGAGCATCAAGCCACTCGGTGAATGGTATTCTACCCTCTGCTGTAGTGTAACGTCGAATTTCTCTGGGCTGTACTTCCATCAGTGTATCACTCTCGATCGGCAATTTCTATAGTAGAGCGATCGGCAGTACATTCAGCATGAAAAGCACTTTTTTAAGACTTACTCACATCCTCAAAAGACTCCGAACCCAAAGGACTCGGAATCCAACCTTGAATATTCTTGCGTTTCCCTAAAAGCGGTTGCGAATGTACGATCGGCAAACGTACAGCTTCCCCATGCAAAATCTCGCTAACTTCCGCATAAATTTTCGCCCGGGCTACTTTATCCCCACTCGCCCTCCCCTGATCTAAAAGTTCCAAAACCTGCGGATTTTTCCAATTTCCCAAATCCGCAGTCGAACCAGGGCCGAAGTGAGGATAATAGAAATTGTCAGGATCGCCATAATCTCCAGTCCAACCCATCATAAAAGCTTGAAAGCCCGGAGGTTTTAGCCGATCGGCCAAATAAGCAGACCAATCCTTTGTCAGCAACTTTACCCGAATCCCGATCGCGCTTAAATCCGCAGCAAAAGCCTCAGCGATCGGCTTCGGCGTGGGAAAATAGGGACGGCTGACCGGCATATACCACAAATCCAAATCAAAACCATTTGGATAACCCGCCTTCGCCAGCATTGCTTTAGCTTGCTGCGGGTTAAACTCGTAATCTTTAACTTTGTCAGACTCCGCCCAATTCAGCGAAGGCGGGATAAATTGTGAATCGTATTTGCCGAGTTCTCCCCAGAAAGCCTTGACGATAGCTTGCTTGTTGATTGTTTGGGCGATCGCCCGCCGCACCTCCGGTTTCGCCAAAGGCGCGTAACCCGGATTTAAGGCTAAATAACCCACATTAAAAGAAGGCCGCAAAACAGTTTCCAAATTAGCATCCGCTTGCACCTCTTTCAATTGATCCGGCGTTAAATCCACAGTAAAATCAAGTTGACCAGCCCTCAATTGAGCGAGTCTCGCCGCCGGATCGTCCACAAAACGAAGTACCAACTGATTGACTTTCGGCGTTCCAGCTTTCCAATAATTCGGATTTTTCTCTAAAATAATGCGATCGCCCGAGATCCATTCCTTAAACACAAAAGGCCCCGTACCCACCGCCAGCGACCCAGGAGTGCCGTATTTAGCACCCGCTTTTTTCACCGCCGCCGGACTCGCAATCCCAAAATAACCAGACCCAATCGCCGAAGCAAAGGCAGCAAAAGGCCGATTTAACACAAACCTAATCGTAGACTTATCAACAACGGTCACATCCTTGACCAGGGAATCTTTATCGCCCTTAAATCCAGCAAAAAAGTCCTTCCAAATCTGATAAGTTTTGCCCGAATCTCGATACCCGTGAGGATTTTTCGCATCCCACCAGCGATCGACATTAAACTTAACAGCATCCGCGTCAAAATCCGTCCCATCGTGAAACTTCACCCCGGAGCGCAACTTAAAAGTCCAAGTTTTGCCATCTTTCGAGTTCGACCATTCAGTCGCCAGACTCGGTTCCAATTCTACGGTTCCGGGTTTAAAATCAGTCAAGCGATTGTAGATTTGGTCGATCGCAATCACCGAATTACCATCAGTAACATTTCCCGGTTCCAGATTCACCGGCGGCCCCCCCGCCCCGTAGACCAAAGCCCCTGCTGGAACAGCCGCAGGAGTTGTGGGAGTTGGAGAATTATTAGTAATATTTGCAGGAGTGCCACAATTTGAGACAATTACAGCCATCCCAAAAACTAGAGCTAATAAAACTAAACGCCAAGATTTTAACAACCTCATTTCAATAGCTCCTATTTAATAAAAAATTATACTCATCTAAATAAATTTCTACTTACCTCTTTCTCTCCCCTCTGCGTTCTCTGCGTCCTCTGCGGTTAACATCGTAATTTTTATCTTACCATCAAATTTAACTAACAAAATAAAACACATTGATTACCAATTACCTTATCATTACAAGAAAGAATTAGTTTAAAGCTCCAAGCCCGATCGGGAGAAATTAAAATCAGACTATTAATTACTCCAATCCTCGGACTTCCAGGTACAGGTGGCGGTCAACGATCAACTGTCAACTGTCAAGCGGTCAACTGTCAATTGAAAAGACAGACCTAATTATCGATCGCGCAACCATCCTATAACTCATAACTTTCTTCACCCAGACTCCCAAATTCTGGGCTACCGAGAAACTCTTCATCCGCTGCTGCTTCCTCAATCGGCAAATCAAAACTTTCAATAACAAACGGCAACCCCGCCGCCATCAAACCGCGCTGAATGCGATCGTTAGTTTCATCAAACAAAACAAATAGCGGATGAATAGCCTCAGCTTCATCGCTAAAAATATGCTTGTAGCGGTGAGGCATCACCCATTCATAACCTTTATCCAACCAAACCTGACACTGGCGCCAGCGACCCAACAAATCAGAAAAATCTTCATCAGGGCGGTGAATAAAAACCAAGATTTCCACCCCAATTTTAACTTTCCATTCTGGATCGCACATCAAAATTGCCAAATCGCAAGGCAAACAAGCCGCCTGTCCCGGAGAGATGCTAGTCCCCCCCCTACCCGCATAGGAAACCCCCTCCTGCAAGCGCACAATTGGCAAAGGAATGGTAATTAAGCTTTCGTTAGCGCGGCGGATACTCGGAATCATCTCCATGTACAGCCGATATTTTTTCAGCAGGGCGATCGCTGCCGAAAATTCGCTGTACTCTGCTAATAAAGCCTCGTAATGTGATTGTTTTACAGACATTTTAAATCAATTAATTAGTCATTGGTCATCAGTTATCAGTCATCAGTCATGGGGCATGGGGCATGGGGCATGGGGCATGGGGCATGGGGCATGGGGCATGGGGCAAACAGGGCATTGGTCATTGGTCATTAGTCAGTTGTCATTGGCAATTTGTAATTGGTAATTTGCAATTGGTTATTCATTAGTTCGCAATAATTGGTCATTGGTTATTCAAAGATTAGCCAAGACCATATCACTGACTGAACAGTATTAACAACTCAAACAAAGCCAATGACAATTCTTAAATAACAACTTTCAACTGTCAACTGCCAACTGTCAACTGTCAACTGCCAACTGTCAACTGTCAACTGCCAACTGTCAACTGTCAACTGTCAACTGTCAACTGTCAACTGACAACTGACAACTGACAACTGACAACTATCAACTGACAACTGACTTTTTTACATCTTCTCAAACACTGCGAACATCGGCAGATACATCGACAGCAAAATCGAAGCTACGATCGCACCGATGACCACAATCATCAGAGGTTCCAGCATACTGGTAAGTCCTTTGACTGCTTCTTCCACTTCCGTTTCGTAGAAAGCGCCAACTTTCATCAGCATCTTATCAAGTTCACCTGTTTCCTCACCAATTGCCATCATTTGAATAGCCAAGGATGGGAAAACTTGCTGTTCTTGCAAAGCAATACTGATCATGCCGCCGCTTTGAATTTCCTGTCTCGCATATTCGATCGCATTTGATATCGCCTGATTCCCGGCCACATCTCGCACAATTTCCAAAGAACTCAGAATCGGCACCCCCGATCGCGTCAGCGAGCCAAAGATGACGCAAAACCTCGCCACCGCCGATTTTTCGATCAAATCTCCAAAAATTGGCAACTTCATCGCAATTCTATCAATTTGCAGGCGACCTATTGGAGTTTTGTAGTACATATCGAAGGCAATTTTGAGCGCCGCAATCACCCCAATCACCGTCAATTGTTGGATCGGAGGCCAAGCCGTACAAAACGCGCTAATCCCCAGCATAAACAGCGTAAAAGCTGGCAAATCGGCACCAATATCCTTAAATATTTTTGCAAAAGTTGGCAGCAAAAATATGGTCATTGCGAAGAAAATGACGATCGCGATAAACAGCACCGTCTTCGGATAAGACATCGCCGATTTAATTTCAGCTTCCGTCTTGTGATTTTTTTCCATCATCACCGCCAGACGGTCGAGGGTTTCATCTAGCACCCCACCAACTTCTCCCGCCGCCACCATGCTGACGAAGAGTTGGTCAAAAACATCAGGAAACTTAGACATCGCCTCTGCCAAGTTAATCCCTTCCTGCACATCAGCATTCATGCTCCTGAGCGCTCGCTTCAACTTAGCATTAGAACACTGCTCTTGGAGTACCGAAAGGCATCTCACGATCGCCACCCCGGCATTAAACATAGCCGCAAACTGACGAGCAAAAATAGCCATATCCTTAACAGTAAGACTGGTAAGGTTATACTCTATTTGCTCCTGAATCGCACTGAAATCAAAACCACCTTTCGGTTTTTGGCGGATCACGTTGGTAGCCACAGCTCACCTCTGAAAATTTATCAAAATTTAGTTGTCATCACTCATCAGTCATCAGTCATCAGTTGTTTTGGCAGACTCCTGACTAATGACTGCTGAATTAATGAGTCTTTTGCTTTTCGCCAACAGGTGCAGGGCCGATCAAGCGTTCGAGTTCGTCAGCCTTAGAAGCCTTGCTCATTGCCGATTCCCAACTGATTTTACCAGTCTTGTAAAGTTCAGCCAGTGCCATTTCCATCGTCCTCATGCCCAATTTAGCCCCCATTTGGATTTGGGAGTAAATCATCGGAGTTTTGCCTTCCCGGATCAAGTTAGCCATAGCTGGAGTATTCACCATGATTTCCATGGCGCAGCAGCGGCCGCCCCCAACTTTCACCACCAAATTTTGGCTGCAAATTCCTACCAAAGAGTTAGAAACCTGAGCTCGGATTTGGGGCTGCTGAATTGGTGGGAACACGTCCAAAATCCGGTCTACCGTTGCCGCAGCCGAATTAGTGTGCAGAGTTCCCATCACCAAGTGACCCGTTTCAGCAGCGGAAATTGCCAGACTGATAGTTTCCAAGTCCCGCATTTCCCCCACCAGAATCACATCCGGATCTTCCCGCAAAGCTGCTCTGAGCGCATTCGCAAAGCTCTTAGTATCTTCGCCCTTTTGGCGCTGGTGAAACAAACTCTTGACGTTAGGGAACACATATTCGATCGGATCTTCAACTGTGAGAATGTGCTCTGCCCGCGTCCGGTTGACCAGATCCAACAAAGCCGCCATCGTCGTAGTTTTCCCCGAACCCGTTTGGCCCGTCACCAACACCAGACCTCTAGGTCTTTCCGTCATGTCTCGCAAAATCTGCGGTACCCCCAGCGCATCCGCATTCGGAATTTTAGATTGCAGGGCCCGCAAGCAAGCAGCCCAAGCACCCCGCTCCCGGTAGACATTGACCCGGAACCGAGCCAATCCTCGCACCCCGTAAGCACAGTCGAGCTCCCACTCCATTTCCAACTGCTTGCGCTGCATATTGTTGAGCATTTGGAAAATCAGGATTTGCACTTCCTCGGCAGACAGAACGTCGCCATATTGCGATTGAGGAGTTAGTTTGCCGCTGACGCGGAAGAAGATAGGCGCGCCTGCTTGGATGTGTATGTCGGAACCCCCTTGCTCTACCAGGGACTCGAGTACGTCTTCAATCATCAGACCCATAGATACCTCTCCTAGATCGAGTTGATAGTTATTGACCAATTTAGCTCACTTGTCAGTTGTCAGTTCCGGCGTTGTCAGTTCCGGCGTTGTGTTTCTGCTGGCCGAGGACGAATGACAACTGACCATTGACTCCCCAATCAATCTATAAAGCGCGGCGTCAAGCAGTACGGACAATCCAGCATCTCCGGCTTCAATTCCGCTCGACAAGTTTTGCAGGTAAGTCCCTGCTTGCGTTTGGCTTTCATTTCCGCCTCTAGCCCGGAGTCAGTAAACGTCACCCGCTCGACTTCTTCAAAGGTAGTCGCGCCTTCTCGCACTAACTGTAAGCTGTAAGCCAACAACGTTTTCATCCCTTCTTCTACCGCTGCTTCCTTAATTTGCTCTGTGGGAGCTCCTTGAGTGATCAGAGTTTGAAGCCGCTCAGTATTTTTGAGAAACTCGTAAACCCCTATCCGTCCTTTGTAACCCAGGCCACTGCACTTGCGACACAGTTGCTCGCGTTCTGCTAGCTCTTTCCTTTCCTCCACCGCTACGATGTTGGCTTTGTTAACAGTCAGATCGATTTCTTGAGAAGCTGACAGACCGTAACGACCTAGTTCTTCCGCCGTAGGCTGGTAAGGAATGCAGCATTTGTCGCAAACTCTTCGCATCAGACGCTGAGCTAAAACGCCTAACAGAGCGGCCGAAACCATGAACGGTTCTACGCCCATTTCAGCCAAACGCGCCACCGCCCCGGCCGCGTCGTTCGTGTGCAGCGTCGTCAGCACTAAGTGTCCCGTCAAAGCAGCTTCCAGAGCTGTTTTTGCTGTTTCCTTGTCCCGCGTTTCCCCCACCAGCATCACGTCAGGGTCTTGCCGCAAAAACGCCCGCAGAATGTTGGAAAAAGTCAAGTCTTTTTCCCGAATTACTTGACACTGCGTAATTCCTGGCAAAGCATATTCGATCGGGTCTTCCGCCGTACTGATATTAACCCCCGGATCGTTCCGTTCTGCCAGAATCGAGTATAGAGTAGTTGACTTGCCCGAACCCGTCGGCCCCGTCACCAAAATCAGCCCGAACGGACGGCTAGCAGTCTCTCGCACTAAAGCCAAAGTTTCCTGGTCGGAGATTAACAAACCCAAACCCAACTGAGTGCTGGAACTGTCCAAAATCCGCAGCACGATTTTTTCACCGTACCGCGAAGGCAAGCTGTTTACCCGGAAGTCCACCGTGCGTCCCTCAAACACCCGGCGGATGCGACCATCTTGAGCTTGTCGGCGTTCGGCAATGTCCAGGTTGGCAATAATCTTGAAACGAGCCGTAATCGATGCCACTACCTGTTTCGGAAACCGGAAATACTCTTGCAGCACCCCGTCTTTCCGCATCCGTATCCGCATGAACTCTTCTTGAGGTTCTACGTGGATGTCAGACACCTTTTCCGACAAAGCTTTAGCCAAAATGACGTTGACAGCTTTAATAACCGGAGCAGCCTCAGCATCATCTATGGTGTTGGCTAGGTCTTCTTGGTCGGCAGTATCCTCTTCGAGCGAGAGTTCGCCAAAATCTCCATCTCCTAGCTCCAGCTTTCTCTGCTTTTCGGCTTCTGCTATTTTGGCTGCTACCTTAACTTGGTCGTCTTGATAGGCCGAAGTTATGTCCTGATAGTCGTCTGGCGTAATCACCCGTCGCTGCAAAGCTAAGCCGTGAGGCTGTAAAATCCGCCGCAAATCTTCTATGGCGTTGAGGTTGTCGGGGTCTACCATTGCTACTAAAACCGCCGCAGGCTCTGTTTCAGTCTTCGCTACTGGTAAAAACCTACCTTGGTGACAAATGTCGATCGAAATCTTCAATCGATCGAGCATAGCTCCGAGTAGCTCGTTCGACAATTCGCTCATCTCCGGGTCATACGCTTCAACGCCGTAGACTATCTTCCGTTCAAACATCTGCTGCTTTTTGTAAAGGCGCAGCAATTCAGGGGGCAACGGCTGCCCGGTAAGTGCTTCTAATACCTCCGTCAACCGCTTACCTGACTTCCGGCTTTCTATTTGAGCTTCATTCAGTTGTTGGCTGTTGACGTAACCCGACTGAATCATCTTGTTGAGAGCCGGAGTAAATTTGTTGACAGCAATTAGCGATGTGGAGCGAAGTCCCTGGGATGCGTTAGTCATAAAAAACACTCAATAGGTGGGAAACTCAGTCACAAAAAGTGCTGAGAGGAAAACCAACTCGGGGTTTTAACCCCCGTATGCTTTGCTTGTGGATGAGCTGTCGTAATTTTATGGCTCAATCCCTATTTATAAAGCGTAAACTCCAACTCCACTCTTAGTTTCGTCCACAAATTGACGACTTGTTTGAGGGATTTGCGGATGCTGACTGGATCTGGTTCGTTGATGCCATGCGTTGCATGGCAACGCCCGATCGACCCGCCGCCGGATACTATTGTTATAGCCCAGAGGGTACACACTTGGGGATTGCCCGTACCGTTGACAAAAATGGGGCGGGGTGTATCGCACAACGCCCGATCGTTCTCTATAGTGCGTATGCTGAGAACCCCGGTCTTTCCCGCAGGGTATTATAAAACTTCATTAAGATTCTAAGCATCAATAGACAATGGTAGTATCATATAGTCAAGAGAGCCAACTGAGAGAATTATGGCGAGAGTTAAAAAATGGAGAGTCTGAATGCAACTAGCAGAGAGACACATCATTAAATCCACCGAAAATCGTTTTGTTGAAATTGACGGGCTAGCCTTTAAATCAAAAAATTTGTACAACGCGGCTAACTACGTTATTCGTCAGAGTTTTGTCTATGGATGGGGTTACATTAATTACAACGAAATGAACCGTTTGATGAAGTCTCATCAAGCATACAAAGACTTACCAGCCAAGGTAAGTCAACAAGTATTGATGATATTGGACAAGAATTGGAAGTCTTTTTTTGAAGCAGTCAAAGCTTACAAAACGCAGCCCACGAAATTCACGGGTTGCCCGAAATTACCAAAGTATAAAGATAAAGTCAAGGGTCGGAATATTCTTATTTATACAATTCAAGCGATTAGTAGCAAGCAACTAAAAAAAGGAATTATCAAGCTGTCCGGTAGTAATATTTTAGTTAAAACCAAAGTAAAACCAGAGCAAATTTGTCAAGTTAGATTGGTTCCAAAATGCGATTGCTATGTAATTGAGGTAGTTTACAATG
>NZ_JAUBOJ010000231.1:0-11763 GCF_036700185.1 Microcoleus sp. BM001215392
AAGGGGGGGTTAGGGGGGGTTCAAACCTCTGATTCAAACGAATACCTCCAACTTTGGCACAACACCGAAACCCAAGTCAGACAAACAATAGACCAAAAATTATCAACAATTAACAACATCATCGAACCAAAAATTCCTTGGCTGCTTTCCCAAATATTGCCACCAGCCACACCCATATTTATTGCTAACAGTATGCCCGTCCGAGATGTCGAGTTTTTCTGGAAGCCCAACAACTTACAAATAAAACCTTTTGTCAATCGCGGCGCCAACGGCATAGACGGCACACTGTCAACAGCTTTAGGAGTAGCCCACCGCAATCAAAGCAGTATTTTGTTAACAGGCGATTTAACACTTTTGCACGATACAAACGGTTTTTTAATTAAAAATAAATTTGTCGGTCATCTGACAATTGTTTTAATTAATAACAACGGCGGCGGAATTTTTGAAATGCTGCCAGTTGCCAAATTTGACCCGCCCTTTGAAGAGTTTTTTGCCACGCCGCAGCATATCAATTTTGCTCAATTGTGTGCAACTTACGGCGTGGAACACGAGATAATCGACGATTGGGAACTGTTAAAACAAAAATTGTTTTTGCTGCCAAATAGCGGCATTCGCGTCTTAGAATTGCCAACAAACAGGCGCTCCGATGCTAAATGGCGGCAAGACAATCTAGGTAAATTTGCTGCGGACTAAGATCGGCCGCCGACTGGAAGTCGGGGCTACACATACGAAGTCCGCCTCCGCGGACTGAAAGAAAAGCGTACAAGGAGTATTTAAACTGCTGGTTGAGCTAGCAGCGCATCTAATTGTCCTTCTGCGTCGAGTTTGTGAATGTCATCGCAGCCGCCTACGTGCTGGTTGTTAATAAAGATTTGGGGCACGCTGCGCTTGCCGTTAGAGCGATCGGCCATGGCATTTCTAGCAGCTTCGTCGCCGTCAATTTTGTATTCCGTGTAATTGACGCCTTTCCACCACAGCAAGGTTTTTGCCCGAATACAGTACGGACAGGTTTGCCAAGTATAAATTTCAACATTGGCTTTGATGCGATCGGGCTTGCGGCCCAAAATGGGATTCAGAAAATCAAGCATTTTCGGTAGAGGGGTAAAAATTGAACTGGTTGAGAGATTAAATCATTTTAGCGAAACGCCATCAATCCCGCGTTATAGCAAAGGTTGGGCTGGGATGCAATTACCGCCACACCTGTAGCGCTGTGATTCGCGTCACACATTTACTCTACTCCGATCGCTTGCTTTCACCCAAAATTATCACCTGCGGAACCTCCTTAATATCACTGATCTTTTGAGGAAACCAAGGGATTATGAATATATCGAATTCAACCGCACTGCCATGAACGCTTTACAACTCCTCCCCGGCGCTATCTCTGAAATCCTCGCTTCTGTAACCGACACAGGCGTTTTGACTTTAGCCGATCGCTACGGTTTGATGGCCGCCACCTTGGACGAGTCGCTGAATGACGAAGATAGAGGCTGTGTCAACCGCCTGCTGCGGGCAGTAATCAGAGGCCGGGTGAAAATGGTCAACGAACTTTCAGCGTAACGACGATTTGCAGTTTTGTGCTGATGGTAAGGTGAGTCAGCGGTAGATAAAGATGGCGAAATTGGTTGGCAGCCGATCGCCCGCCGGAGTCCCAGAGACTTGATATAACGGCAACTTGAATTCGATTTAAAAGTTTTCTCCTCCAACAAAACAACGGTTTTTTCGATGTGCAGCCTGTTACGGGCTGCTTTTTGTTGGACGGCTAATAGGGGATTTCCGTAGGGAAACGGCATTATTTTTGGCAAATTGTGTTATGAAATTAAGCAGGAAATTTTAGAATTAGCAGCTCAGTAAAAGTTATAGCAACCGCCACAGCGGTTAGGACATTCAGGAACTCATGAATAGAGGCGCCAACCCTCTACCATCAAAGATTTGATACTTGTACCATGTAACTGTCAACTGTCAACTGTCAACTGTCAACTGTCAACTGTCAACTGTCAACTGCTATAACTATGCTCCAAATTTCCCCAACACTAACTGAACTTCAGGAAATTGCTTCACAACTTCCCGAACAAATTCCTTATCTCAAAATGCTAATTCTCTTTGGTTCTCGTGCCAGAGGTGATACTCACCCAAAAAGTGATTGGGATTTTGCGGCACTTTACGATGAAAAACTGAGGGAAGAATACTGTCAAGACCGGGGATTTTCTTGGTTTGAAGTTCCAGGGATTTTGGGTCAAGTCTTTGGAATCAATAGTGACGAGATTGATGTTGTGGAATTGAATCGCTGTTCATCGCTAATTGCTCATTTCGTGGCGCGAGATGGAATTTTACTCTACGAAACAGAATCATGTCAATTTGAAGCTTTTAAACAACAATGTTTGATGACTGATGCAGAATTAGAATTGCTACGCCAGGATCTGCGACAAAAAATCGAGGTTGCGTTGCAAAGGAGGGGAGTATGAAGGAGATTGAGCCTGCGATCGTCCTAGCTAAGCTGGATTTTATGACAGACTATCTAGAAAGTTTAAGTTCTTTTGAGTCGATTACTTTAGAAGAATATCTCAAAGATCGGGGAAAGCAGTTAATTGTAGAACGATTGTTGCAACTCATTATTCAAGTTGCAATTGATGTCAATAGATATTTGCTCAAGCGATTAGAAGTCCAGCAACCGAATAGCAACTTTGATGTTTTTATAGAAGTTAGCAACTGTGGCATTATAACAGCCGAGTTAGCTAATATTCTATCTCAATCCGGTGTTTTGCGTAACCGCCTGGTACATCTGTATGACGCAATCGATCCTGTGAAAGTGCATCAAGCGATTGATATTGTATTGCAGAAATACCCTATTTATCAACGGCAAATAACTACTTATCTAGATTCTCTTCGAGACAAATGAACAACTGTTTTTTTGTGAAAGCAGCCTTTAAAGGCTGCTTTTGTTTGTGACTATTTTGCTAGGTAAACGGCATTGCCGTGTCCTCTAATCGCGGATTTCGAGGTTGTACAGGCGGCAGAGGGCGATCAGTTTTTGTTGGAATCGATCGCGCACTTTCTGGGGCGAGACAATGACGCAATCTTCCCAATACCGCGATACCTCTCGCATCAGCCAAAAAGGATTAGAGACATTCCGCACGACTTGACGGATGTCTCCCACAACTTCATTGCTGATATCTCTTGCCCTCGGATCGTAGGCTTTGACCATGCCGCGATAAAAGTGCAAGTACACTTTTAAATAATCTAAGCCTTCATCGCGCCAGTTTCCGTCCGTTTTGACGATCGACTGAATGCGATCGAACCGCAGACAGCGATTGTGGATCAGTTCGGGATAATCGGGATTTTTGATGTCATCAGTCTCTTCGCACCAAATTTCTAGGTAAAACCGCTTTTCCTCAAAGGAAATCTCGGCATAGCGCGCTGTATATGCCAAATCCTCTCCTTTAGGATTGCGGTACAGAACCAGAAAGGGTTGTCCGTCGTTGATGTATTCTTCGGCTTGAATGCGCCACGCTGCGGTGGGTTGAATGGCTTGTTGGAGGAGGGACTGGCGCAGAGGGGCTGCCAGGTTTCCTCGACCGATCAGAAGTTGTGAGACCGATCGGGCTTGCTCAACATAGCCTGAGTCGATCAGCAGCCTGATGGCTTGTTGTAAGGCTGCGACTTCGCTGGAATTGAGGGTGAATGGTTCACCTACATCAAGTCGGTGTTGGGCGATCGCGACCAGTAACCCAGATACACTGGGGGATTTGCCCCAGAAGATGCCGAGGCGAAGGGCGATCGACTCTAGCTGCTCTTTGGTTTCCGGCGGGACTGAAAGGGTGAGTGCTTCTTTTTTTCGCGACATTTCTATAAATATACTTGCACTTATAAAAATACGTGCTATATTGATTTTATTGTAAATAGTAATTCCCTGCAAACCCAGAAAGTACAATCATTGCACTTGCAGAAGTTGTTGGCAACTCAAAAACTTGCCCCAAGTAAGAAATTTTACATGAGGAATCGATCGTGTCAAACCAGCGCCGACTGTTGAACCGTCCTCCCAAAACCTTAGAGGAAAAGTATTTTAGCGAAATTCGACCCCAGCTTTACGAACGTCACGCAGCCCATCACCAGTACGGCGTCAGGGAAGGGACAACCCTTGCAGAACATCTCGACTCCGCCTGTCAGTTCATGTTGACAGTCAGTCGCATCGGCGGAGTGCCTGAACACAAACGACCTGTACTGCTAGCAGCAACGGCCGTTCACGACCTCAATAAACTTGATTTATCGGGACAAAAACGCAATGTACAAACTCTGGCTAGAAATCGGGAATTTTTGCAAGAACAGTTAGAAAAAGCTTGCGTACTCAGCTTTGTTGTCACGGAAAGTGACTTTGAATTAGCCAGAAAGCTGATAGAAAGACACTCAGGGCACAATCGCAGCGATGCGGCGATATTTTTACCCGAAGATCCGGCGATCGATCGCTGGGCCGCAATGCTAACAGGGGCGGATTTATTCGATTTAGGAATTCCCGAATCCGAACGTTTTCGGAAAGTTCAAACAGAATTAACCGTTGCCTTTAATCGCCCCAGTAAACTGTTTCGAGTGCGCGTATCTGAAGACAGAGGCTACCTCACAGCTTTGTTGCTGGGGGCTTGCGAAGAAATTTTGCAAAAACACGGGTTGACTCCTTTAGCAATTTTCCCAGATGGAGAACTGTTTGAAGGAGAAAGTTTACCCGCAGTTGATTTGACAACAGAGATAGCTGCTTGTTGGCAAGAGAAAATTGATGGAGTTTTTGGCAATAATATCGAACGTTTGGTACGGGCTACCAAAGATGGGATTAAAATTGCTCAATCAGCCATCCAGCAAAATATTGAGGAAGTGCTGCTGAACGTCCAGGCTTTATTGGAAAAGAAAAAAGCAGGATTCAAGGCAGATAAAATCAATAAAGATATTGCCAAGTGGGGCGATACTGCGGGTGCAGATGCCGTACAAAACGCAGCAGCCATTGGTTTGCTGGCTGTTGGCAGTGCAGAAGAATTTGCGATCGCCGAAGGATTGAAAGCTGCTTATCTCAGCTATCGAGAAGCAGGAATTAACCCGAAAGAAGTTTGGGATAAAATTGCTAACCATGTTGGTATTTCAGAACAGCAAAGAGCCGCAATTGAACCCTTTAACGGACAATACGGGCGACCTTTATTTGCAGCCAAAGCTGCTGAAAAAGGATTAGAAGGAATTCTAGAAGCACTGCGCGAATCTTTCCAACTCAGAAAAGAAAGCACGCAAAAACCAGAGGCATCGGAGGCTTCAGAAGAAATAATTGCCGCCGTTGCCAAAACTTTGAGTTTGCCGATTGCACTTCAATGGAACGGAATAGACGAACTGAATGCTTATGTAGAAGCAAATCCCCGCAAACGCTGTTCTCTGGGGTCTACTTTCAGCGAAACAGACGACTTAGTTTCTGGCAATATGCCCCCCGGTACAAAAGTTCAAGTTTTCTCAAATCGCTTACCGGGTGGAAGCAGCGCAGAACCAAAAAGGCAAGCAGACTCAATGGCTGCTTTAGCTTATCAGCTAATGGCGATCGGGGCAAACTTTCCGGCTGCTAATAAAAAAGACCCCATCTATTTGCACCTAGCATTACCGAAAGGTTCTTCTCCAGAATTACTCAGAATTTGGCGAGAACATTTAAAACAACTTGCCGCTACAAATGCGGATGGAGGTACTGTAACAGTTGACGAATTTAAGCTGTACAAAGACAATATTCTGGAATTCAAGCCTAACAAAGTTGTCGGAATTGCATTTCCCAAACGTCCAGAATTTATCCATGCAACTGTTACCGAAGCCTTGGTTTGGGGAGATGCTAATGCTTCTGTTGCGTTGCTAAAATCACTGCGACTAGCCTTAGAATTATCCTTATCCTTAGAGTTTGGCTTTCCCTTTACCCTCAGCGGCAACTTAGAAGTAGAAATATCATCAGATATTTACGGGCGAGTAGAGGGAATTCCGGCTGCACTGCAAACTTTGCTAGGAAGCGGACAATACAGCCGTCAAGAAGCCGAGGAAATTCTTAAGCGACTGCGCTGTATCGGTGAATTAGCGATCGCAGTTGCCAGCATTCAGAAAGCTGATGATTGTTTGTACGATTTAGCCCGTTCAGCCACACAACCTCTTGACCTTTATTACGTGCTGCTGCGCTGGACTTTGCGAGAACAAGATGAACCGAATCTGAGTGTAATTTGGAGTCGCATTCGCGAACCTTTGAATAGTTTACTGGAGAGTCTTATGCCCAATCAAAATGCACTTTTAACCCAATATCTCAAAGAAGCAGCAAAAATTGCAGCGGAATCTAACCTCAAGGGAAGTTCTTTCAAACGCACATCTTTAGCAGAACCATTCACTGATTTTACAGCAGCAGTGCGCTCTCAAAAGCCTTACATGGATTTAGAGTTTATGTTTGCCTCTCTAGTGCAGCAGTATCACACTCGCCTCAAACGAATTCGTGACTATGAGCCAGGAGCACCTAAATTTGAGCAGCTTAAGCAGTATTACAATGTCCTGCGAAAACTGTATGAAGAAATTTACCAAGCTCGCCCAGAGAAACTTCTCTCCGATAAAGACAAACTTGAAGCTGCATATTTGTTTTTCTGGCAAGAAGCATATCAGCAGCTTCCCAAAAGAAAGTCTGAAGATAACTCTGATGATTCAGTTGAAACCACCACATCTGTTTAACTAATTAGGAGATTACCATGTCAATTAACAAGCTTAATCCTGTTCTTGCTCCCGCTTACGAAAATTTTCCCAAAGGGCGAATTGTCAGTTTAATTGTTCTCAGGACAACTCATTCTGAAACTATTTTTCGCACCGAAGGTTCTGGCGAACCAATGTGCAGCGAATTTGTGCCTGCTGGTTTAGAAGATAAAAAAACAATCGTGCAGCGTTTGGTGATGACTAAGCGCAAACAGGTAGCACCAGAAAGGCGCAGGGGACGCGAATTCTTAAGAGCTCACGAACTTCTTTATACAAGCCCGAAAGAAGGTGCTCTTTGTTCGCTAAACACAAATGCACCTTGCGAAATGTGCGTGGATTGTTTTCTGTACGGTTTTGCTGCTGGAGGTGGCGGTGCTCAAAAAAGTCGAATTTGGACTGAAGATGCTTTTAGTATTTTGACTGCGGGTCAAGCTGTGGGCGATCGCACGATCAATGCTATCTTTGAAAATGGCACAATGCGCGACGCAAATGGCAAACCCTCAACCGCTTTAAATACCAGTGAATATATCAAACCTGGAGTCCATTTTATTGATGTCGTCACCCTCAAAGATGTCACGGCTGACGAGTTGCGTTATGCGATCGGCAATATTCTGTTAACAAGTCGCTACGGTGCTGTTTCCAGCCGCGTCGGACGGATGGAAAACCAGATATTAGGAGTCTTTGGGAGCATTGCCGAACTTCCTAGTTCTCTCGAATTGGTACAAGCTACCTATGATGCTTTGCCAAAGCCTTTAGAGCATCCTTTCGATACTGATGATTTGAGTGCAGCAATCAAACAAGTCATTGCAAATTGGACTAACAAACGGGGAGTTTCAATGCAGCTTTCGGAAGATGAATTAACAAGTTTAATTGCCGATGTAGACCATCATTGGTCTGAAACAGAACGCGATGAATTTCTGAAGCGATTGGATAAATCCTACCAGCCTTTCCGTCTGCCTCCTACCGAGAAAAAAGGCAAAGGTAAAAACAAAAAAACACCTGTAGAAACAGAGAGTTAATCTATGTCAACACTTCCGTTTCAAAAGGCAAAAATAGTCGAACTGTGGTGTGCAGAACCAGTCTTTTTTGCTTCTAGGGAGTTGTCTGATACCTATTACACTGAAGGTGCGATCGGGAACTATGCTCTTGCCTATGCTTTTGGCTGGGTACGTTCCCCCTATCGCCTTCAAGGTGAGGCAACAGGACGACCAACCTACAAAGAAGATTTAGAACCGATCGCACAAGCTTGTTATGTATTGCCAGCTTCGCCAATCAACGGCACAGTAACATTCAGATTTGAGCGGTTCAATGCACTTTCTGATGCTTATTGGTACGCGATGACTAACAACCGCGTCGCTACAGCCCGTGAAGATTTACCGATTCAAAGACAAGGGAAAAAACCCAGTTCATTTAGAGCCAGTAATTTTCCTCAAACCGGACGGTTGCGGATGATTGAACGCGGCAACAAGTTTCAGACTTTGGTGTTTGGAAATTGCGAATTACCCGATTATATTCGCGTGGGTAAATTCATGAGTAAAGTCAAGGTGAATGTTTTATCTGAACTTGAAATAGCTCTTTTGCCGATCGGCAATTATCAAAGTCAAGCTTATTTAAGTGTAGCCGATCTGCCGCCAAATTTAGAGCTGTTGTCATTCGATTTAATTTCGATGCCGCCAGCACCTCTGCTGAAAAACCTTTCCTTTCGAGGAGCAGCTTGGCAGATTGGTGAAACGATTGTTCCCGCCAATTTATATTTCTGTTGTGGAGGCAGACAAAATGGCTAATGAAAGATTAGTTACAAAGCTAGAACCTCGAAGTATTTCAGCTTGTGCATCGCTCCCGAAAGAATTAGGATTTATGAAGAATGCACTTCAGCATCAAGTTGATGTATTTGAACAGTCTCGGAATGCTGATATTGTTCTTAATTCGTCGCCAACAGGCACGGGAAAAACCGGGGCGGGAGCGACAGTATTACTGCACAATCCCACTCAAAGCGCTGTCTATATTGCGCCCACTAATGCGTTAGTAGAACAACAGCGGGAAGCTTTAGAAAAGTTTGTCCGCGCCGCAGGTTTGCGTCACGTTGTGAAATCTGCTTCTGCTAAAGAAGTTAGGGAATGGCCTAATGATAAAGTTGGAACTCGTCCGGGCGAGAAGCTGTACAATGTATTGCGGAATCCGGCTACAGTTTTCTCGGATGTCGGGGCTAATCAACCAATTATTTTGGTAACAAATCCTGATATTTTCTACTACGCGACTTTCTTTGCATACAATAAGCTCGATCGCACAAACATCGCCAGTGCTTTTTATCAAAAGTTTGGCACTGTCATTTTTGATGAATTTCATCTTTATGACGCCAAACAGTTGGTTAGTTTGCTGTTTTATCTGGCTTATTCTTACATTTTCGGCTTTTTTGAATACGGGCGGCGAGTAGTTTTGCTGACAGCAACACCAGAACCAGCTTGTGAGTTAGCACTGAAAAATTTAGAATTCAAGGGTGTCAAAATAGCCTGGATTAATGGAGAAACAGACAATTCTCATCTTTTACCATCGCAAACAGGAGTTAATCTGGAATTGCGATCGCAGCCTGAAAGAGACCAGTTTTTACTAGAATTAGCAGAGGAAGTAACTAAACGTTTTCAGGAGAATCCAAGTCAAAATGGTGCTGTGATTTTAGATGCTCTTGTTAACATTAACGATCTATACCACTTGCTAAAACAAAGAGGACTTGGTAATGCGATCGGTCGAATTACTGGCCCTGCACCCAAGGCAGACAGGAAACGGGCAATGCAATGCCCAATTATTCTAGCAACCAGCACCGTAGATGTCGGATTTAACTTTGAAAGAAAGCCTGTACCGACGCGGCAAAACTTGGATTGGTTGATTTTTTCCAGTCGCGATCGCTTCTCTTTTTGGCAGCGATTGGGACGAGTTGGACGGGTACTAGGTAAGTCTGAAACTAACATTGATTCAGAGGCGATCGGCTATTTACCAGAGAAGGCTTGGGAACAAGGTTTATCCACCCTAGATTGTACAGGAGGACGCGTCGCCCTCAAACAAATGCTTGACAGTATTGCCTGTCTTGACAAACCTTTTCTAGACGTTTATTGGCGTTCCGAAGCCTTTTTAGAAATTGCCCGTCCTCTGTTAGAACTCGAAGAAAAATTTGATAATTTACCCGGTAGCGAATTCATACCGCAACTTTTCAATACTCTCAAAGAAACACTTGGAGGAAATCGCGACTGGGACTATTACCGCTGCCGAATGCGAACTCTGCGCGGGGCAGAAGAGATTGTCAAAGTCTCTGCGAAAAAACTCACTCTCAAAAGCCAGTGGAAGTATATTAAGGGCGGTCAGGCTTTTGTCAAAAAGTTTTTAGAGGTTCATTATCCGTTTGAAGTTGAGGAACTAAAAGCAAAAAGAGCCAGCATAGAAGAATTTGAGACATTATTTCAAGAAGATGCTGATGCTGGTAAAGAATTAAAAGACTTTGCTGAGATTTGGAGTGCTAGCTATGCACCGCTTTTTCAATTTCGTTCCAGCTTGTTTGAAAGTCTTCCCATCCGCGACCCTCAAGGCTTATTGCTGGATGATTCTGAAGAAACAATTTTAGACCCTCTGCATCTTTTGCGTTATTACGAATTTGCTGAAGATGGCGAATTTGTGGTAGTAACAGCACGCGCTAAAGCGACCTATACATTGCATTTTAGGTTACGGTATAGTGACAGTCACCAAGATTTTATTAACAAAGAACTCAACAAGTTAACGGCTTTTCCAAATTGCCGGCTCGAACGACGAATCGGAGATGAACTCGCACCAACTCCTTTGCTGAAAGTGTTGGAAAAACATTTGCTACCAGGAGTAATAGTTTGCGGCATCAAAAATGCGGCGGCTATTTTCCAACTCCGAAAGCAAGGAATTGTCTCATATCCGATCGTAATTGCTTGTAATGATGTTGAGAAAGAATACAAGTTTTTACCCGGATTAGCAGGAATCTTAACTATGGCAATGAAAAGCAAACAGCTACGTCTTCCCGATGATGAACCTTTCATCATTTAGAAAATCAACAATCACCAACCATTAACAATCATGCCGCACAGCCTCATCCTCAACATCCTGCCCCTGGCCCCAATTCCCGCCGGATACCTCACCGGCAGACACCTCCACGCCCTCTTCCTCACCCTCGTGAGTTCCGTTGACAAACAACTCGGCGATCGCCTCCACGATGCCGCCGCAGATAAATCCTTCACTCTCAGCCCTTTGCAAACTAAAAAATGCCCTTTCAAAAAACACCATTTCCTGCAATGGGAACACACACAATCGATTCCCGAACACTCTCTCTGTTGGTGGCGAATTAGTCTGCTGGATGACTCTTTATTTGGCAAATTAACTCACCTTTGGCTGAATCTCAATCCATCCCGTCCGTGGCACCTTGGCCCGGCGGATTTGCTGATTACTAAGATTCTCGGAACACCTCAAGTAGATCAAGTTTGGGCGAATGCTTGTACTTACTCTCAGCTTTACGAACAAGCTTCGGAAACTAACCGCTTAATTGCCTTTAGTTTTGCGACTCCTACTACCTTTCGACAGGGCAAATTCGATTCGGTGATTCCTACTAGAGATTGCGTTTTTAATAGTCTTCTCAGTCGCTGGAATAAGTACAGCGGGATTGAGATTCCTAATTTGTCTTTGGATGCACTTTTTTCGAGTTTTGTTAATATTAAAAGCGAGAGAGTGACTAACTATGAAAGTAATTTTGTGGGGATGGTTGGGGAAGTTAGTTATCGGATTTTGGGAGATGTGGAGCCTTTGGTAATTAAGCAAATTAATGCTTTGGCTGATTTTGCTCTTTACTGCGGGGTGGGGAGGAAAACTCCGATGGGGATGGGAATGACTAGGCGGATAGTTGTTAATAAGAGTTCTTAAGTTGTTACGTCCGCTGAGGGTTTGAATCCCCCGTCTCATAGCAAAGTCCGCCGGGGGTTTAAACAAAGGCTAATTCCCCGATATGGGAATTCAAAAATAAGTTTAAAC
>NZ_JAUBOJ010000232.1:0-11662 GCF_036700185.1 Microcoleus sp. BM001215392
CTGTTGCTATACCAGCTTTCAAAAATAATCGTTTCTTCATCATCCATCATCCACGCGCTAATTAATTAATCTAAACCACCAGCAGTCACGTTCAAAACTTTTTGCTTGATTTGTACCTTTTTCAATCTCCTGTTCTTGGACATGATTATTAAACAGTTGACAGTTGACCCTTTAAATCGTTCGCTGTCAACTGTCAACTGTCAACTGTCAACTTTTTAACTACCTAGACAACAGCCGGAGCACCAACAACTTCACCCTTCAACATCCGAGCAGCAGCATCCATCAACTGCTCTTCTAAATAAGGCTTAGTGAAATAACCCTTCGCGCCCAAACTGTAAGCCATTTGGCGGTGTCTGTCCGCACCGCGAGAAGTTAGCATCGCGATCGGCAATTCGCACAAAACCGTATCCTTCTGCATCCGAGAAAGCAGTTCTAAACCATCCATTCTCGGCATCTCAATATCGCAGAACACGATATCGCAAGGCAGCCCAGACTTCATCTTTTCCCAAGCTTCCTTACCGTCGCGAGCTTCCTCAACTCGGTAGCCAGCCTTCTCAAAAGTAATCGACAACAGCGATCGCACCGTAATCGAATCATCCACAATCAACACAGTAGGCTCAGTCTTCTCAATTTCCGCCTCAGCAGCAGCTCGATCGCTCTCATCCCACAGCGTACCGCCAGCTTCCTTCCGCAGCCTGCCGGTAGCCAAATCGATCAGTTCCAGAACGTCGGCAATCGCCACAATCCGGCCATCCCCGAGGACTGTCGCACCCGCAATCCCGATCGGCTTCGGCACAGGCCCTTCCAACTGCTTGATCACAATTTCCTGTTCCGTCGAAACCTGATCCACCTGCACCGCCAAGAAATTCCCAGCAGAGCGCAGCACGATCACCGAAATCATGTCATCGTCAGTATTAAACCCGTAAACACTGCCCCGGCCCAAATGGCGGTTGTAACCCAACAAATCCCGCAGCGGCCGGAACGGCAAAACCGAACCCCGCCACTCAATGCAAGGCAAACCGTCGGCCCCAGTCGTCACCTGATCGCGAGGTACATCGATCATGTCCTCCACCCCATCCATCGGGAAAGCAATCCGAGCTCGATCGCTAATGCAAGTCAGAGCCTTAGAAATACTCAACACCAGAGGTAAACGGATGGTAAATACAGTACCTTTGCCGATCGTAGAATCAATCCCCACAGTCCCGCGAATCTCGTGCAAAGAAGTCCGCACCACATCCATACCGACCCCGCGGCCCGCGTATTCCGTCGCCTGTTCCTGAGTGCTGAAACCCGGCATAAACAGCAAATCGTAAACTTCCGAGCGAGACATCCTCTGAGCCTGAGCCGCCGTCAGCAAATTCTGCTTAATCGCCTTCGCCTTCACTTTTTGCGGGTCAATTCCCGCCCCATCGTCAGAAACCGAAATCACCGTTTGATTTCCTTGGTGGAAAGCCCGAATCGTAATTCTGCCAACAGCAGGCTTCCCAGCCGCCAGACGCACCTCCGGCGGCTCGATCCCGTGAGTAATCGCATTGTTTACCAAGTGAGTCATCGGATCGTAGAGCTGATCCACAATCATCTTGTCGATCAAAATATCCTTACCCTCAACCTGCAACTGAGCCTGCTTCCCGCACTTAATCGCAATTTCGCGCACCGCCCGGAACAACCTATCCGTAGTCTCCGCAAACGGCTTCATCCGGGCACGAGTCAAACCTTCTTGCAGTTGAGTCGTGACTTGACGCAGTTGGCGAGTCACCTGATCTGCCTCATCCACCAAAAACTCGATGTCCGCCGCCGACTCCCGCACCCGCACGATCAGCTCGATAATCTCTTGAGCCAAACTGTGGAAAGGAGTAAACCTGTCCATTTCTTCTGGTCTCCAAGCGCTTTCGCGTTGGTGAGACGACTCTTCGTTGCGCCATGCCGATCGATGTCCTTGACGATTTGCCAGCAAAGCAATCTCCAAAAGACTCCGCTCGTAGAAATCCTGAGTCCGTTGGCTGACATCGCTCAGCAGCGTTACTTGGTGCAGCAAATTGTCCAAAAACTGCCGCATCCGTTCTTGGTCTTGCTCCAAACTGTTGCGGTTGACTACCAGTTCCCCCATCAAATTGCTGAGGTTGTCTAGTTGCTTGACCGGCACCCGCATTGTCTGGTCGCCGAACCCGCCCGCACGGGCATTCCGCCTGGATCTGTTGAGCGCCGACGGCCCAATATTGCCTTCCCCTTGACGGCCTGAGTCCTTGGAATCTTCTAGCAATTTTTCCAAATCGCCAAATTCGTCATCGGACACTGCCACAACAGCAGGCAGAGGTTTAATTGCAGCTTTATTTGGCGCGATCGTCGGTGGTGGAATTTCGGGCATAGTTGCGCTCTCGCTGAGCAACTCTTCGAGATCGGAGAAAACCTCCGTGTTCACCGGAGTAGAATTTGTGCCGCCAGAGGCTGCCAAAGCAGCACCAGCACCCCCTGCAATTAACAGTGCTTCTAAATCGTCAAAATTGCTTTCAACGTTTTCTAAACCCGATTCTGCACTGCCAAAGAAGTCAGCGAGCGATCGATCTTCCAACTCCGAAGCATCTTCATCGGTCGATCGGTCGCCCGTATCCCACAAGCCCGAGGTCAGTTCCGAAGTTACCAAAGTCCCAGCATCCATCGAATCCAACAAATCATCAAAACCCTCCAACTCTTCTGTGTTGAGAGTCGCCCCAGTTTCCAGAGCTGCAAGCATTTCAGCATCGCCCTCAAACATATTGTCCAGAGACTCTCCAGACACCACCTCTAAATCGCCACCAAAATCTTTTTCCAGCGCCTCAAACAAATCATCCTCGTCGCTGGAATTGTCCGGCGCCTCTGTGGTGGCCTCGGGTAGATCGAACAAATTCTGGGCCTTTGAATCGAATAAATCCTCAGTTCCAGCAGCCGACAACCCCTGCAAATCAGGAGCCGATGCCGGAGCGGCAGACTCAACAGGCGCTTCCCCAAACATATCCTCTAGCAAATCGAAAGTATTACCATCAGACCCAGCACCTAGGTCAGCAGGGGTAAAAATGTCCGCATCAGAACCGCCAGACAAAGCCACAAGTTCAACCTCCGCCAAATCCGTCAAACCGTCGTCACCGCCAGACTCCGACAAATTCGAGGAGAACCAACTCCCCAATTCGTCCCCCGCAGCAGCAGCAGCAGCACCCGCACGCCCAGATTCAGAATCGGCATCTAAATTCAGCCAATCATCACCTTGTCCCGAAGCTTCCCCGTCATACTCAGTACCGGTGGGTACAGAACCGAAAAGCTCAGCCAAATCCGCCGCTTCTCTAGAAGTAGCAGCTCCTTGCCAATCCCGCACAGGATTCTCCTCCTCAGAAATCGGACCTGAAGAAACATCTCCAAACAGCGCATCTAAATCCGTATCCTCCAGCTCCAGATTTGCCTGTAGCACAGACTCATCTTCTAAGCCGAAAGCATCTTCTAGCCAACTTCCATCCGCAGAGATATCTAAATCTGAATTTGATGTCATATTAAGAATGCTGTCAATTTCCTCGTTGAGTTCGCTGCCACTACCTAAATGCCGATCGCCCTCCGAAGAAAGGAAACCAGAAGAAATGCTCAACAGCTCGCTCAAATCCGTATCCTCATCAGAGAGCGACTCAAAATCATCAACCGAGTGCCCATCCCCCGAATCATTGTCGCCGAACACCAGCTCAGCAGATCCTGAATCCAGAGCATCATCCTTGAGACCAGAATCAGCAGAAAGTGGCGCAACTCCTTCCCCTACTGTTTCCTCCAAATCGCCAAACAAGTTATCCAAATCAGCAGGCTTGTCGGCAGCCACAGCAGAAGTTTGCGCAGCCACCTCATCCAACAGCGACGACAGCGCATCTTCCTCAGCTTGCCCGCTGTCAGCCTCCCTGATTTTCTCGGGCCGATCCAAACCGCCTCTCTTAGCCTTTTGATTTTTTTTGCGAGCTGGCGACTGCTTCAAACTAGCACTTGGACGATCGCTCGCCACCGCCAAACCGTCCCGCTCGCCTTCAAACAGCAAATCCTCCCCAAACAAACTTGTGAGGTCATCAATCGGAGGCGCCGCGCTAGTTTCGGAATTTTCTACCAGATATTCGTCAAACAACAAATCCGTAAAATCGCCGGAATTATCATCATCATCTGACTCCAGCATTCGCGCCGCCGGCATCCTCAAAGACTGCGCGTAGTCAAGTTCTTCTTCTTCTTCCCAAGCCCCGTCTAGATCCGGAGATTCACCATCAAACAAATCAGCTAAAGTGTTGAGTTCGGCTGCCCCCACCTCCGGGCCGGTGCGAGTCGAAGTTCTAAAAGAACCCGTATCGATATCCGAGTCTCCAAACCCCGGGGAATCGTCGTACTGGGGCGATTCCCTGCGGGATAGCTGCCCCCCGCGTAATGGGCCGACATCATCGCTTTCGCTGCCGTCGAGTTGGTCAAACAGCTCCTCCATGCTCAACCCTGAAATAGTCGGCACCAGTTCAGACGCCTGAGAATCCTCAAACCCGGCCATCTCCCAGGCCCCATCCTCAACAGCAACTGGATTTCTCGCCAAGGTACTCGGCTGAGCGAATGCCAGCAAATCCTCAAAATCTGTTTCCGCAACCACAACCGGCGGCAGCAGCCCCAGAAGTTTTGCACTTGGTTCGATCGACTCAGATAAACCCGAAAGTACCAATTCTTGGGCTTGTTTGATATCCTTGATCGTCGTTGGGGCTAAGATGCGATAGGTATTTGCTGAATTGGCGATCGCCTTTTCCACCACAGCGATCAATTCTACCCAGCGGGGCAGTTCAAATTCCTCCCCCGCCAAAGCCAACTTCCGACAAATATTCTTGAGCTGGCGCCTGCTTTCTGCCCCTTCAGGCTGTTTAAACTCTTGCAGCATTTCCCGCATCCTCGCCGGCACATCCGACTCAAATACTATAGAAAGCGCGCTTTCTTCTGGAGCATGATCAAATCCGTAAACTGACCCCGACCCAGCAAAACTCATCTCCGAGTTAAACGCGCCAACTCCCAGCCCCGCTGCAACTTTTTGAGGTATCGGCAGCGGGCCACTCTCATCTGCATCGTGTCCCGAATGTCCGACGAGTCCCCCCAAATGCCCGTTGAGTTCCTCAAATATCGGTTCCAATTCTCGAACCATCTGCTCTCCCAACTCCTCTGTCAGCCCAAAAGGCCCCGACAGTTGCTCTAACAGCCCTTGCAACGTGTCAAAAATACGCAAGAACAGGGACTCTAGCTGTTGGTCTACTTTAACGCTACACTCTTTTAAAACTTTAAAACTATCTTCTAGTCGGTGAGCTGTTTGCTGAATGCTGGTCAGACCCAGCATTGCTGCTCCTCCCTTGACAGAGTGAGCAGCCCTAAATACTTCGTTGACCAGTTCTGGGTCTTCGATCGTGGTTTGCAGATTCAGCAGGCCTTGTTCGATCGTATTGAGGTGGTCTTTTGCCTCCTCAATAAAATAGCCCATAATCCTCTGTTGTTGCTCCGGCAGCATAGTTTTTTCCTTATTTTAATCGTTATTGTATTGGGTCTATGTTAGTAGTTTCAGAGAAGCTCTCTGTATATCTCGCCCCTTGCCAAGAGAATAATCTGACTGCGAGATATCGCAAATGTCCTAGCTATTTCTGCTTTCGACCTCCCCTCACCTAAAAGATAGCGAATCTGCTGCACCTGTTCGGGTTTTAGCTTGCGGTTAGGGCCTATCTTGCCAGGAACGAAAGGAAAGCGGTTTTTTTCTATAGAATCGCGGGAGTTATCGGCGGGAGTTCCTTCCCACAAATGGTCGGGATTGACACAACCGCGATCGTCACAACTGTGACAAGCAAAATAACCCACTTTTACAGGTCGTCCCAGTTTGTGTTCCAGGACCAGTCTGTGCGGATAGAAGCTTTGATTTTTTCCGTTAATTTTGATAGTTTTCACGGAGTAACCATCACTTCTTTTAGCCAAGGTACAAATCATGCAGCCGTTCGGCTGTATTTCAGCCCGAATGCCGGGAATTACTTCTATGCCTCGCAGTTGTTTTTGAGGTTTAGGAGCCGATGTGCTTCCTACATCTTTAATTCTTCCTTTTCTAAACCTATCTTGAGAATTTTCTAGTCTAGAACCTTCCCATAAATGGTTGGGATTAATACAGTTACGGACATCGCAAGTATGGCAACAAAAGTATTCTGGTCTAATCGGACGACCTAAGCTATTTTCCAATACTAAACGGTGAACTGTAAGCGTCTTCCATTCACCGTCAATCTTAAGTCTTTTGGTGGCATAGCCCCTGCTATTTTTTGAGAGACTAGAGATAATACAGCCCGTCGGCTGAATCTCACCAAATATACCAGAAATTACCTCTACTATGTTATCGTCCATCTGTACAACTCCTACTTTATTTAGGTGCTGGATTAGCATCCCCGCAGTCGTTTCAAGACTGCGAGGTTGCTTTTTGTTTGCCATCATTGCCACACTAACGTGCTTGTAAATCAGCAAGTAGAAAAAGCATTAAACAATCAATTATTGTCTTTCTGCTGTTTCTACTCGGAATCTTTCCACCGATGTCAAAAGGTCGCGAGCAACGCCCACCAAATTTTGCAAAGCACCCGAAACTCGCTGCGCTTCTTGAGACGTTTCCTGAGCGGTCAGCTCCACGGCCTGCATCACCGAAGCGACCGAGCGAGCTGTTTCATTCTGTTCAACAGTGTCCGCCGTAATCGATCGCACTAGCACGTCAATTCGATTAGTAACTTGAATGATATCTTCAAGCGATCGCTTCGCTTGTTCTGCCAATCTTGTACCCTCAATAACCTGCTGCGTACCTTCTTCCATCGCCGTCATAACCGCGCCGGTTTCACTTTGAATTTGCATCACGATCTGCTCAATTTCTTTCAAAGATTTCGCCGATCGATCTGCCAACTGTCGCACCTCATCCGCTACGATCGCAAAACCCCGGCCAGCTTCCCCAGCTCTAGCCGCCTCGATACTAGCGTTAAGAGCCAACAAATTCGTCCGAGAGGCAATAGTAGCAATCAGAGCCACAATCTTAGAAATTTCTTGAGAAGCTTCCGCCAACCGCTTGACTTTTCTCGTGGTTTCTGCGACCGTTTCTCGAATTTCCAAAATCCCGGCCACCGTCCGCTCCACAGCCTCGCCCCCTTTCAGAGCAGTTGCTGCCGCGCCCCGGGCCACTTCTTCAGCCTCGCGAGCACTCTCTGCGACCCGCTGAATCGCGTCGGTAAGGACTTGCACCGAATTCAGAGTCGCCGCCAGTTCCTCAGCCTGCCGCAGCGCGTCGGAAGACAAATCGCCCGCAAACTTGGCACTATCCGTAGCGCCTTTGCTCACCTCCCGAGCCGCCTGCTTCACCTGATGGACAATTTCGCGCAGGTTTTGAATTGTCAAGTTAAATGAGTCAGCAACAGCGCCCAAAACGTCAGCAGTCACTTCCGCCGTCACCGTCAAGTCGCCCCGAGCCGCTCCTTCCACGTCATCTAGCAAGCGAATCACTTGGCGCTGCAAGTCTTCTTTTGCCTGTTCTTGCTCGTCAGACTTGCGCCTGGTATCGCTAATCGTAGTTTGGATCACCTTCGCCATGTGGTTGAATTTAGCAGCCATTTTGCCAAATTCATCTTCCGAGTAAATCGTAGCGCGAGCGTCCAAAGTTCCTTGAGATACAGCATCGAACTGAGCTTGCAAATTGTCTGAGGACTTGCGCACCTGCTTCGCAATCAACTGACCGATGCCCCAAGAAGTCAAAAAGCTGGTAAACCCTGCGGCTGCGGTCATTACCCAGCCTGTTTGTCGCAGGTAAACGATCGCCTCCGGCTTGTCTTGGCGCAGAGCTTGATAGGAGGCAATATTAGTCACGAAAGCCACAGCTACCAGAGAAACCAGTCCCGCCCCGATCGCCGTGTACAACTGTTTGGTAAACAAAGGGGCATTTTCCAAGAAAGCCAGTCCCCCCTGTTCTACAGTCACCGAAGAATCGATCGATTCTGTTTCTGTGGCTGCAAAAGTCGGCACCGACGCATCAGCAGGGCCAGAAATGCTAAAAATTTCGTCGTCTCGAATTGCTGAGCCATCGCTGTTATCAAAGTCCAGGCTGCTGCCGCTCGTCCCCATCATGCCGCTGGTAGAGTTACCAAAATTGGTGTTACCTCTAGTCAGGATCGAACTGTTGGCATCTTCTGAGATGTCAAAGTCCGGCAAATTCCCCAAATCGTCAAACTCGTCAAATTCGTCTAAAAAGCCGCTGTGTTCTTGAGCGTTGCCAGTTTTTGGCGACCAGTCGCTGCTGCTCTTGTCAGCAGCCCCAAAAGCTGTCGCTTGCTCGTTTTCGTCCATCGAGAAAGAATCGCTGAAAGCATCGTCATCAAAAGCATCTAACTCAAAGCTGTCTCTAGCTCCAAATGCCGGGGGCTCCGAGTTGCCGTAACCGTTGCTGTTGGCGTTGGATCGATCGACCGAATTAAATTGTCCTCGGCTCGACCTTTGGCTTTGAGAATTGGGGACAGCACCCCCCATCAGCAGCGTTTCGTCTTCCGCCAGCGAATAGTTTGACGAGTAGTCCGAATCGGCATCCGGCTGCTTGGAAGGCGATCGAGAAGACCCGAAACCCGACGAGGGGAGCGGCGACGCAAAAGGGTCTGCCTCTTGGGAAAATGGTGCAGGTCTGCCGCTCGCCCCGCTTGTCTGGGGCGCCGTTTGGTAGTCGTAGCCTTCGTTGAGGTCGAGATCGTCTGGCAAATTCAGCGGCGCAAAAGGTTCGCCAAAATTGTCGTCCGACGGCCCAGTGCGGGAGTCTAATTGGTTAGAGTCAAAGGAATTATCCATTGGCGATCGGCCTAAACCTTGACCGTTGAGCATTTGAGTCGGAGCTTCTGAAAACAAATTTCCCGAATCAGGAGTCCTGTTCTGCGACGCTTTGGCACCAGAACCGCCCGCATCATCAAACTCTGCGTCCGAGGCAAAAGGGTCTCCAAAGTCCGAGCCGTCAAATTCATCCATGTCTAGCGGTGAGGAAGCATCAGCATAAGCTGCCATCGCCCCGCTGTCGCCAGCAAATGGGTTAGAATGCGAGGTTAAATCTTCGACAGAACCTCTGAGCGAGTCCTCTTGTGCTTCCCAAGGAAAGCCACTCATGCCCAAGTCTGCCAAATCCTCGTTTTCCAAATCCTCTGGCGATCTACTCGGAACCGCATCGGATGGGGCATTTCCCCCGAAAAGTGCCAGATCCGGGTCTTCTAAGCCTTCATCGAGAGACATCTCTGGGTAGAATTCCAATTCTGTTTCCGCAGACAAAGCCTCGAAATGTTCCGTATGCAGTTCGCCGGATAAAAATTGGTCTGTGTAGGTAATTCCGCTGTGAGCGTGTTCGACCAAACTCGGGTCGTCGCTCAGACCTAGCACAACCGTGTACTGTTCCCGTGCCACCTCGTACTGTTGCAGTCCGTAACAGTAAATGTGTCCGCACAGCAGTCTAGCGCTGGGGTCTTCGGGAAAATCTTCCACTAATTGATAAACTAGGGCCGCGGCTTCTGAATAGTTGCCATCCATGTAAGCCGCTTCTGCCCGTTGGTAGTCCTGCTGAAAGTTGGTACTTGTTGCCATTTGCCGCCCTCTTTTGATTTTAGATTTTAGATTTTTGATTTTTGATTTTTATCTTGAATGTTTAGATGCGCGCCTCAAGTCGTGTGACTGTTAATAGTTAGACCCCAATCGAAAATCGCAAATCGCAAATCTAAAATCGATTTCACGCTGCCCACCGCGCAGAGCGCAGAATTTTCACTTGATCTAGCAGTCGGAGCACTTTCTCAGCTTGTGCACCTAACATCCATTCTCCCCTCAGAAATGGAATCATGCCGTCTGGTGCATTGTTCTGGGAGTGCAATTGCTCTACATCGAGCCAGTCCATCCCCACAATTCGATCGACCGCCAGCCCCAAAATCGTATCTTGGTCTTCCACAGCCACGATCGGGATTTCTGGTCTATCTGTGTTCAGAGGTGTTTGGTCTCCCAGAAATTGACCTAGGTCTGCCACCCAAATCACTCGTCCTCTCATGTTTAGCGTACCTAAAAGCAAAGAAGAAACGTTAGGGATCGGTGTCATGCGGTCTGGGGACGGCGATAGTACCTCTCTAATGCCTGTGGCCGGCAGTGCAAACTCGTTCCCCGAAGGAACGTAGAACCGCAGGTGCAGCTCGCCTTCGGGAGTTTCAAGTTCTTGGAATTCCGGAGCCTGATCTATGCCTTGTCCTGGTAATATAAAGTCTGGGCTGCCACTAATCATAATTCTGACACCTGCTTTTCTAGCAAATTATTGACCTTTCGGGTCTTTGAATATCCCGATCGCCACTTTAGCGGTCGAAACTTGACACACCCAAGCTTGACACAACCTCCGGGGTGAATGGCACGACTGCCAAGAATTGCTTGACAATAGATGTGCTGGGTCAACAATTCACGGCGCCATCAATAATTCACGCTTCATTTGCTGACAAATTAACTCTAATTGACTGCGCACCCTGAATTTCCAACCCTGAAGCTTGCTTTTGTACTACCACCGCCGTCTAAATTGGTAAAACTTGCGGTCAATTTCTGCGATCGATCCTGAACCGATAGTAGAATTAGCCATGGGTTGTTGACATTGCTGGTGTCGTGACAATCATGAACTTCCGTCAGTTAAGACTTTCGAGTGCACTCTCCGACTTTGTGGAGAAATTCCCAGCAAAGCCTCGCGCTCTGTTCATCTGTTCATCGGTTTTGGCGATCGGGCCGTAGCAAGTGGAGAACAAGTATATTATATTTGCACTTTGAGCGTGTTAGACCCGCGGGAGTCGAGAAATTGAGCGCAAGTTTGATTAGGGCCCACTCGCCAGGGCGCTGATTTATACATTCTAGTTGAGGATGCGATCGCCTCAAACCCTTAATTCGTCTGTAACACCGCCAGGGAAACGCCTGAGGCGTCCTCGGGTACAAAAAATCTCCAATCGTGGCACCGCTGCGCAATTTATCCAAAAAAATCTGGATACCCCAAACATTGTTCCTGAAAAAAATTATGCCCAAAAGCCCGAGCTTTTTTTTGCAGACAATCTAAATTTTCATAAATTCTACCATTTAAAAAAATAATACAACTTTATATCAGCTCCCAACCCTTAGCCAGTCTGTCATTCCACAATTTAATATCTCACATTTGAAATTAAAAATGGTAGGATAAAACTGATTTTTTTTCCTCTACCTCGTACCAAGATAGCCGGCGGTGAATATTTGATTAAAATAACTTTTGCGCTCTTGTCACGAATTAAATCCCACCTACGGTCAACGGGATTTAATTCGTGACGTTCTCCTAATTTAAAACTTAATAAATTATTATCTGGTAAGCTGTCGTGCATTTAAACTAGGTATTTCAAAAGCCCAAGCCCTTTACTGACTTAGATGACCCCATCAATTTAAATGCACAACAGCTTATTTTGACAATGCTCTTATGAAAATTACTATTTTTAGTAAGAAACTATTAATTTTTATGGATATTCAGAAATTATTTTTGTTAATAAAATGTCAAAACCATAGCCTTTAATTATTTACCATAAACAATTGATTAGACTTGAATTGCAAAAATCGGAAAACACCCTAAAATTATCTGCGTTTATCT
>NZ_JAUBOJ010000233.1:0-11659 GCF_036700185.1 Microcoleus sp. BM001215392
ACAAACAACCAATCACCAATAACAAACAACCAATCACCAATAACAAACAACCAATAACTAATAACAAACAACCAATCACCAATAACTCCCTACATCGGAATACTAATCACAAACTCTGTCCCACCTTGTAGCGAAGACAAACATTCCAAAGTTCCCCCATGTCTTTCAGTTACTATCTGATAGCAAATAGACAGTCCCAATCCCGTACCTTTGCCTTCTGCTTTGGTTGTAAAAAATGGCGTAAACAATTTTTCTGTCACTGATTCCGGCATTCCCAGTCCATTGTCAGCAATCTGAATGACAATCGTGTCGATGATGTCCGGTTCTTGCTGGCAAACACCTACCGTAGAAATCATAATTATATTCGGATTTTGTTCAACTTCGGCGTAGGTTTTGCCCGCGTTGGACTCTTCCAGAGCATCGATCGCATTAGCAATCAAATTCATAAATACTTGATTGAGTTGTCCCGGATGGCATTGTAATTGTGGTAAGTTACTGTAATGTTTAATAAGTTTAATTGCTGGTCTGTTGTTTTTCGCCTTGAGTCGGTGAGACAAAATCATTAAAGTAGTTTCTAGGCCTTCATGGATGTCAACGGCTCTTTTTTGCAGGCTGTCGGTGCGGGAATAGTTGCGCAGAGATTGCATAATATCGCGGATACGATCGATTCCCATTTTCATTGACGCGGTAGTTTTTGGCAAGTCGGCTAATAGGTATTCTAGCTCGATAGATGAAATTTCCTGTTGAATTTCCGAACCTGGTTCGGGAAAAGTTTTTTGATAAAGATTGACCAAATTAATTAAATCATTAATGTATTCTTGAACGTGGTGCAAGTTCCCAGAAATAAAGCCAATAGGATTGTTAACTTCGTGAGCAACTCCAGCCACCAGTTGTCCGAGTTGGGATATTTTTTCAGTTTGAACTAATTGTGCTTGAGTTTGTTGCAGTTCGATCAGTATGGCTTCTAAATTTTTAGCTTTATCTCTGAGTTGAGCTTCTGATGTTTGTAAAGCTTGTTCCGCTGCTTTGCGCTGGCTGATATCGCGACCAATTGACAAAGCATGGGGTTTCCCTCTGTATTCAAAAAATTTTGATCTGATCTCAATGTCAAATTGTGTACCGTCTTTTCGCAATACCACAGTTTCACAATAAAATTCTTGGCGCAAGCTGACGGTTTTGATAAACTCATCGAATAAATGTAGGTACTTTGGGTGCAGGAGCTCTAAAGGATTTAAGCTCAAGAATTCCTCCATAGAATAACCGTACATTTCGCACGCTACCGGGTTTACTGCCACAATTTTCCCGGTTTCCAAATCCATTAAGGTAAGTCCGTCAACTACAGTCTCAAAAATAGTGCGGTACTCCTCTTCTTTTTGGGCGAGTTCGATTTGAGATTGTTGCAGGTTTTCTAGGGATTCTGCTAACTGGCGGGATTTATCTTGTTCGCTGGCGTAGGAGCGCGCATTTGCGATCGCAATTGCTGCTTGTGCTACCAGGATTTCTAAAAGTGTCAAACCTTCGTTAGTGAAAGCTCCTGCTACTAAGTTGTTTTCTAAATAAACTATACCCATCGACTTTCCTTGATATACCATGGGGGCGCACAAAACTGACTTGGGTTGGTGATTTTGAATGTAGGTGTCGAATTGGTAAAGTGTTTCTTGAGTTGCATCGACTAAAACCAAAGGTTCCTGAGTTCTCGCCACGTAATTGACTATAGAAAGAGGCACTTGGTAGTTCTTTTTGACTGGCTGCAATTCTTCAAATATTGCATAATCCTGCGGATCGCTATCCGAAACTTCGACGAACAAGTACCCGTCTCTTTCTAAAAGAATACATCCGTTTTGGGCGCCTGCATTTTCTAAAATAATATGCAGCAGTTTTTTTAACAATTTTTCCAAAACGATTTCGCTAGAAATTGCCTGAGATGCTTTGATTACTGTTTTTAAATCAAAAATGTTGGCATCGGCGGCTGTACTTGCAGTTGTAGTTATGGCGATCCGATCGTCGCTGATTGTGTTAAAGCAATCCGGATGAGATTGTTCTAATTGATGAACTTTGGCAGTTGCACCCCATTCCATGTAGCAAAAGCGGGCGTCATTCAGATAAATTTTAGCGAGATTGCAACGATTTTCTGCTATGTAAAATCGAGAGGCTAGTTCATTGGCTAGGGCAGCATTTTGGACGAATCCATTTTTGAGGGCGGAGGCGATCGCCCAATCGTAATGTTGTGCTGCTGTATAGCTGTCTCCTGACAGCCTGGCGATTTCTGCCTGAATTAATGAATATTTGTGCAGGTAGTTTGCAGGACAGTGTTCTGCCAAATCTCGAAACTTCTCCATAGTAATATTGAGTTGTTTTCGGTAGAGTTTGGACTCGGCATCATCGGCTATTGTACAAGCAGCAGCTAGGGCGATCGCGTGATGGAAGTGAAAAACTGGGTTGACAAAATGCCCGGCACCTCCTTTGACAAATTCCGCACCTGTCAGAGCATATTCTAATGCCAAATCTACCTCGCCAAACCAATTAGCCTGGGTGAGCTTGTAAAGATAAATTACAAACGCGGTGGTGAGATCGGCAGAGGATGTTGCAAATTCTAAAAGCTGGTGTTCGTCGATGAAGGTTTCGGGGTTTCCAGCGGTTTCTGGTGGGGTGGTGAGTTTGGCGATCGCATTTTTGTTGAGCAAGTGATAAGCTAGCATATTGCGATCGATTTTTGACAGCACGGGAATAAATTTATCAGAAATTTCTGTAGCTTTGGTCAAAGACTCGTTCCCAAAAAAGCAAACCCAGAGATAATTAATCGAAGCATATCCCGACCATTGATAAGCACCTGTTTCTAAACCGCTATTGAAAGCTTTTAGCATAAAAGGCTTGCATTCGTCGATATATTTCATGTAATGTAAAGTTAAAGCACCCCACATATGAAAAATACAAGCGCCTAACTCTTTATTGTCGCAGGCTTCGTAGAGGTTGAGCGAGAGTTCTCCGGCGGCGCAACCGGCCTCGATTTCGCGATATTTATTGACCAACGTAAACGCATATAAAGTGTAACCAAAGGCGGAAAGTTGGGAATTGCCGTATTGAATGCTTGTTTGCACAAACTTCATGGCGCAGAGATATTGAGCGTTGGGACTGGTAAAATAGGCGATCGGGAAAAGTTCTTTCAAAATCCGGTGAGCTGCGAGCGGCTGCGGCTCGGTAAGTTCTGGTAAATCTGCTAATCTATTGAGCGATCGACCAATCATCCTCTTAGTCTGGGCTAGCTCCCGGGCTAAAAAGTCATCATCCGGGTAAGGTTCAATCTCAACCCCCAACATTTTTAACGTATCAATCCCTAGCTGATAAGCCGCCAATAAATCATTCTTCATCCGCAGACAAGTTATTTTTAATTCAGCGATCGCACACTGTTCTAACAAAGTCTGAGTTTGGGGCAGAATCCGATCGAAGATTGCTAAAGCTGCATGATTATTGCCGTTTAAATATTCAGCTTCACCCAGTTCTAAATTTAGCGTCAAACTCAAGGCATAATTATCTTGCCAACTTGACACTGGCAAACAGTCGCACCCGCTTTGAAAAAAAGTAAGTGCCTCTGCAAAAGCTGAAGCAGATTTAGCAGTTTTACCTGCTTGTAAATTTAAATCGGCTAATTCATAAAGCTCTTGAGGATTAGCAATTAAATTCCGCCCAAAGTTCAAATGATTTACAATATCAAAAATATGTTCTTGACGTTGGGATTGATTAATTTCTTGCAACAACAATCGTCCCAACTTCCAGTGCGCAGATTGTTTTTCAGAGTCGGAAATCATGACATAAGCAGCTTGTTGCACTCTATCGTGCAAGAACTTGTAGCGCACTTGGCTTGCTATTTTACCTAATTTTTCTAATTCTTGCTGCTCAAATACTTGCGGTATTCGATAGGCGCCGTCTACAGGTAAAATCAATCCTACTTCTAGGGCTTCCCACAAATCTTGTGCTGTTTTCGTCAAAGATTGTGCGCTTGATATTGACAAGATTTCTAAACTAAATTGGTTGTTGATACACGCGGCTAACTGTAAAATTTTCTGAGTTCCACCTGATAAGTGCTTAATTTTTTTCACCATTAAATCAACTACATTTTCCGAAATATCCTGCTGCTTAATTTGTTTGATGTCCCACTTCCAATCAGCCGTATTTACATTGAAAGTTAGCAGTTTTTCTTGATATAGGGATTTAAATAATTGCTTTAAAAAAAATGGATTTCCGTGAGTTTTTTCCATCAGCAATTTTCCCAGCAATGCCGATTTTCTAGGAGAGCAATTCAAAGTTTCAGAAACTAATCGATTGACATCTAAAATTCCTAAGGGTTCTAGGTCAATATTTGCGATCGGGATTTGTGCGCTACGAATTGTCTCAATTAACAGCATGAAGGGATGTGTTGGACTTACTTCGCGATCTCGAAAAGCAAAAATAACCAGCAAATAAGGGGTTTTTTCGGTGCAATTGTGTTGGTATAAGTTGACTGTTGCAGCATCTATCCACTGACAGTCATCGACAAACATTACTAGAGGATGTTCGGCTGTAGCAATAACTTGGATAAACTTGTTCATGACTCGGTTGAAGCGCTTTTGAGACTCAACAGCACCGAGTTCTGGTACGGGAGGTTGCTCGCCCACAATCAATTGCAATTCCGGGATGGCATCGATCGCAATTCGAGCATTTTTATGCAAAGCGTCTAGTAGTTTTTGTCGCCATACTGCTAGCTGAGTTGGGCTTTCTATTAAAATTTGCTGCACAAAATTGCGCATTGCTTGAATGAAATAAGCGTAGGGAACATTCCGCTTAAATTGATCGAATTTACCTGAGATGAAATAGCCGCGTTTTTTCGTTATATCGCGGACAATTTCATGCACTAATGCAGATTTTCCAATACCCGAGTAGCCGCCGATCAAGACAATTTCACTGCTGCCTTTGCTAGTGCGATCGAAGGCTTCTAATAGTTGGGCTATTTGGGTTTCTCGTCCGTAGAGTTTCTGAGGAATTGACAACTGACTCAGGGCATCTACTTGTCCGGGAATAAAGTTAGAAATTGTACCTAATTTATCGATTTGATTTTGGCATAGTTCTAAATCTGCTAACAGTCCTCTGGCAGTTTGATATCTATCTTCGGCATTTTTTGCCATGAGTTTTTCTACAATCTGGGTCAAAACAGAGGGAATTTGTGCGTTTAATTTTTGTAGGGGAGGAGGTTGCTTGGCGATGTGACAGTGTACCATTTCTAATGGGTCGTTGGTGGTAAATGGTAATTGTCCTGTAAGTAATTCGTAAAACGTGACACCGAGAGAGTAGAAATCGCTGCGGTAGTCTAAATGGCGGTTCATCCGCCCGGTTTGTTCGGGCGACATATACGCCAGAGTTCCTTCTAGGCGATCGGGATTTTTTAACTCGGTTTGTTCTTTTTTTAACCGCGAAGCGATACTAAAATCAGCAATTTTTACTTGCTGTGTTTCCGGGTTGATGATAATGTTGTGCGGTTTAATGTCTTTGTGAATTATTTGATTTTGATGCAGGAATACTAAAGCTTTTGCCAAGGCTAATGCCGTGTCAAGGAAATTGGCTATAGAGAATAGATGATTTGTGCGATCGTCAATTTTTGAGCTGGGAAATTGCGCTTGGTTTTTGGGAATATCGATCCATTGTTTTAGCGAAATGCCTCCGATATCTTCCAACACTAAGACTAAGTGATTTTGATGAGATTCGAGTCGGTGGACTTTGATGATGTACTGACTGTCGAGATGTTGGGTGATTTGATGTTCGTGTTTAAAACGGGCAACCTGTTCTAGGGTTGGACAGTCGGTGTTTAAAATTTTGAGAATGACTATTTTTTGTTCTGCTGTGGATATTCCCCGATAAATAACTGTGCTAGTTCCTTGGTGAATGAGTTCTTGTAATGTGTAGCCAAAAAGCCCTGAAGCTGGCAGCATAGCTTATTTTTCTCCCTTGATTATAAATCTATTCAAAATTTGAGAATCCCACCTATGCAAACAAGATGAATGGCGGGGTTGGGACTGTAGCAAACAAGCAGGTTGAAGCGATGTATCGATACAGCCCACAAATTTAAAATTACTTACGTATTGACTGGTATTTTTGTTTAAATCGGTCACTCAACCTAGAAATTCCCACCCTAGATTTTTTTTGTTGTAGGGGAAGTGTTACATGGTTTAACTGAAATACTACCATCATCTGCGGATTTTTTTAAAATATTTTAGGAAAGTTTTATAATATCAAGTGAGCGAATAGATAAGGCTCTGGTTGTGGGGAGCGGCCCAAAGCAATTGCAGAATTTGACGGTTGCTTGAGACCAAGAATAATCAGAAAAATACCTTGTTGTTACAGGAGTCTTCACCCCTGGCTTTTTTTGCATAATAATATAATTGCCGGTGTATATTGTGGATATTACTTAGCTGTAAACTCTCATTTTATGGTGGATGCTGCGGAGATTACTTAGCTAACAAGTCTGGTTGTCGGCGGCTGTTGGCGCTGGCTTAACAATAGTTGCGAAAAAAAACGTTTTTAAAAATAAAATAGTTGTTAAAACCCTGCAATTAAGTTAAAAAAACTTGGTCTGAGATTGTTTCAGGGCGTAAGTCTCGATCGATGCAGGATACCACAGAAAAATTTTCACAGCAAAACCCGTCGCCACCATACCCCGCCCCGCCCCGCCCAAGCAACGGAGACTTGCTTTCTGAGACTCGTGTCAGAAAGCGAAAATTTTAGATTCAACGACCGACTTTTCGGCTGGCGCCTGTTCGTGCTCCCCGATTAATCTGCCGATTAAATCTCAAATCTTCAATCGACTCGCGCGGAGATATCCGTCTTGCAGGTGATGCGGGCCGGCGGTGTTGGGTCTGAGGATGGAAAGTATCGAAGCAAATTCAAGATGCGTTTGCCTCTTAAACCAAGTTTTCCGGCAAAATTTAGGCTTTTGATACCGCTGTACTACTGGGATATTTCTAGCAGAAGTCTCGCGTGGAGAACTCCTGAGACGCTAAAAGTCGATCGAATCTGTTGAGAAACCCGCGGGCGCCAGTTTGGATTCGTGAAAAGTTGAGAATGCCAATATTTGGCCCGGAAAGACTTTTTTGCCATCAGAATACTCAAACCTAGAAGTGCAGAAAATTTATATGTCATTTACCACCAAGATGAAATCTACCCAAGCTATCGCCAACAAGCCACAACTGCAATTAGGTTCTCAAGGTCAAGCGGTATTGGAACTCGAACAACTGCTCACCAAGTTGCGCGTTTACCGGCAACCCGCAAAAGGAATTTTTAACTCATCAGTTGAATTTGCGGTAAAACTGTTTCAGTTTCGGGTTTTCTTGTCGCCGGACGGCATTGTCGGGCCGCTGACTTGGCAGGCGCTTTATACTGAAAGTCCTGTGAATATGCCGGATCTAAAATTCGGCAGTTCTGGGGAAGCAGTCACTACTGTTCAGGCAGTGCTGAGGGTTTCCAAGCACTACGACGGCGAGATTGACGGCGTGTTTTCTACTTTAACGGATCGGGCTGTTCGGGCATTTCAAAAAAGCTTTGGGATTGAGGCCGACGGGATTGTCGATCGAGAAACTTGGACTGCTTTGAGTCAAATTCCGCGCGGCTATGACCCGAATTGGTTTTTGACTTAGGCTGGGCGCGGTAAATTGTGCGATGTGTGTGGGGGGAATTGGGCGAATGTGCAATGCTTCGGGTACGCGACAAGCACCCGAAGCATTGCGGTTTGTTGGAGATGTTTTTGTTGGGATTAGTGAAGAGAGAATTCTGTTTTCTAAGTTTGGTATAAATTACCTATAGCGGTTCGATCGCGTGGTGAGGTATGCCCACAGAGGGCACGGAGGCCGCGGAGGCCGACAGCACATCATCTTTCTGAGAAACGATCTATTATCAATTATTAATTACTAATTATCAATTATCAAAAAAGATCGATCGGCAAAAAACTGTTAACTTTCCTTACAATTTCGAGAACAGGGTACAGTGGCGATGATACGATGCCGTAAAAATCCTTTGGATATATCTATGGCAGAAGAACTGACTGGACAACCCCCCATCTTCGGCGGCAGCACCGGCGGCTTGCTGACCAAGGCGCTAGTTGAAGAGAAGTATGCTATCACTTGGACTAGCCCCAAGGAACAAGTGTTTGAAATGCCTACAGGTGGCGCTGCGATTATGCGTCAAGGCGACAACTTGCTGTATCTGCCTCGGAAAGAGCAGTGTATCGCTTTGGGCGGCCAGCAACTGCGGGCGAAATTCAAAATCTCGAACTACAAAATTTACCGCGTTTTTCCTGACGGTTCTACTGAGTACCTGCATCCCAAGGATGGCGTGTTCCCTGAGAAGGTGAACGAAGGTCGTCCCTACAACGGTAAGATTGACCGCAATATTGGCAGCAATCCGAATCCGATTAAGGTGAAGTTCACCGGTAAG
Source organism: Microcoleus sp. BM001215392 (assembly GCF_036700185.1). Taxonomy (NCBI): domain Bacteria; kingdom Bacillati; phylum Cyanobacteriota; class Cyanophyceae; order Oscillatoriales; family Microcoleaceae; genus Microcoleus; species Microcoleus sp. BM001215392. Next base: position 8,458 of record NZ_JAUBOJ010000233.1, read on the forward strand.
AAGACCTACGATCCTTAGGTCATGACTGCATTGCTGAGCAAAACATAAGTAATATTGCTTATTTGGGACTCAGTTAAGACCGATCCCCCCTAGCACCCCTTCTTAAGGGGGGGGACAGGAGCATTCTCTTTCGTCTCCTTCTTAAAAAAGGATAGGACAAGAGCATTCTCTTTCCTCCCCCTTCTGAAGGGGGACTGAGGGGGATCGAAACTCGGATAAAAGCGAGAGAGAATACAAAGGTTTTTAGGGTTAATTGGGCAGCAATGGGCAGGGCTCAGCTATACTGCCAACTTCCAATCTAATACCATTTATCTAAAATTGTGCAACACTCGAAGACCCCCTAGCCCCGCCTTATAAAGGGGGGAAGAATACTGTTATTTCGTTTTAAATTGGTAGAATTAAGAATTAATCGTTAAAATTAAAAATGAATGTCGCAATCAGGCGATCGCAGATTTCTGATATCGATGTTTGCGCTCGCATTAATTATGAAGCTTTTAAAGGTATTTCCGATCGCCACTGCTTCCCTCACACAGATTTTATAACGGTAGAGTTGGCGGCCCCAATCACTCGGTTTTGGATCGAAAATCCGTCGTTTTTTGGCGTTGTAGCCGAGAGTGACGGTGCGGTTGTCGGCTGCGGTTTTATCGATGAACGCAACCCGATTCGCGGTATTGCGCCTGTGAGTGTCGATCGCACTTTTCAAGGCCGCGGCGCCGGGCGAGAAATTATGAAAGCCTTACTGGAACGGGGACAGGATGCTGTAGGCATTCGTTTGGTGCAAGAATCTTTCAACATGGCCTCGCTGTCGCTGTACGCTTCTCTGGGTTTTGAGGTGAAGGAACCTTTCGTGTTAATGGAGGGGAAGTTCCACAGTCCGCCGCAGTATGGGTTTGAGGTGCGGCCGATGGCTAGGGAGGATGTGGGCGAATGCGCGGCTTTGTGCCAAAAACTCTGTGGGTGCGATCGAACTTCCGACATTGAAGACGCCCTAAATAATTATTGTCCGTTAGTTGCGTGCCAGCAAGGTCGGATTGTGGCTTATACTTGTGCGATATCTACTTTGGGTCACAGCGTCGCCGAAACCGAGGCAGATATGCAGGTCTTGCTCTTGGGGGCTGCTGCGTACAGTGGCCAAGAAGTGATGGCTTTTCACTTACCGCTGAGGTATGCAAGTTTGTTTCGCTGGTGTTTGCAACAAGGGCTGCGCGCCGTCAAGCCGATGGCGGTGATGGCTGTTGGCGAGTACCAATCGCCCGAGGGATGTTGGTTTCCGTCTTTTGTTTATTGATTGTAATTAAATCCACTTAATTAAACATAAAATATGAATCCCTAAAAAGCTTGCTGTCTAGTCTTCTTCCTTCGGACTGAAATTCGTTACATCCGTTACATCCATTACATCCGTTACATAATCCGTTGCCGAACTTCCTTCTTCCTTCTACTTTATGATATTTCCCGATTTCTCACATTTTTCAGAACTGGCGAAACAAGGCAATTTTGTACCCGTGTATCAAGAATGGGTGGCTGATTTGGATACGCCTGTTTCTGCTTGGTATCGGGTTTGCGCCGGTCAACCCTACAGTTTTCTGCTGGAATCGGTAGAAGGTGGAGAGAAAATTGGGCGTTATAGTTTTTTAGGGTGCGATCCGCTGTGGATTTTGGAGGCTAGGGGCGATCGCACAACTCAAGTTTACCGCGACGGTTCCCAAAAGGTGTTTGCGGGCGATCCATTTGCGGTTTTAACTAAATGTTTGCAGTCTTATCAACCAGTGAAATTGCCGCAGTTACCGCCGGGAATTGGCGGGTTGTTCGGTTTTTGGGGTTACGAGTTAATTAAGTGGATTGAACCGCGAGTTCCAGTGCATCCGGCGGGCGAGAATGATTTGCCGGATGGGTTGTGGATGCAGGTTGATAATTTGCTGATTTTTGACCAGGTGAAGCGGAAAATTTGGGCGATCGCCTATGCGGATTTGCGCGAGACTGGCGTTGATTTGGCCGAGGCCTATGGGGCAGCGTGCGATCGGGTTTCTCAGTTAGTTGATAAACTGAAATCGCCGCTTTCACAACAATCTACTCTGATAGAATGGACTCCGCCGAGTTACGGGCAAGATGCCAGTTCCACAACTGAAAATACAGAATTAGCTTACAGCAGCAATACCACCCGCGACAAGTATTGTGAAAATGTATTGAAAGCCAAGGATTATATCAAAGCCGGAGATATTTTTCAGGTAGTGATTTCGCAGCGACTGGAGGCTGAATATAGCGGCGATCCTTTTGCACTTTACCGCTCTTTGCGCCTGATCAATCCTTCTCCATACATGGCTTATTTTAATTTTGGAGATTGGCAGATTATCGGTTCTAGTCCCGAGATTATGGTGAAAGCCGAAAATACGGCTGACGGCAAAAAGATGGCAACTTTGCGGCCGATTGCGGGTACGCGCCGCCGGGGCAAAACTCCTCAAGAAGATGATGCTTTGGCTGCGGAATTGCTGCAAGATCCGAAGGAAATTGCGGAACACGTGATGTTAGTTGATTTGGGCAGGAACGATTTAGGCAGAGTGTGCCGGAATGGTACTGTCAAAGTTGATGAATTGATGGGAATTGAGCGTTATTCTCATGTGATGCACATTGTGAGCAATGTAATCGGAGAATTGGCTGAAGATAAGACGGCTTGGGATTTGTTGAAAGCTGGTTTTCCTGCTGGTACGGTTAGCGGCGCTCCAAAAATTCGGGCGATGGAAATTGTGCACGATTTGGAAGGTTGCCGTCGCGGCCCGTATTCTGGGGTTTACGGGTATTATGATTTTGAGGGACAGTTGAATAGTGCGATTACAATTCGCACTATGGTTGTTCAATCGCAGGGTGGTGACAAACATTCGGTTTCTGTGCAAGCCGGTGCTGGTTTGGTGGCCGATTCTAACCCGGATATGGAGTATGAAGAAACTCTCAATAAAGCCCGGGGTATGTTGCAGGCTATTCGCTGTTTGAAGTAGCGAGTTATGACGATTCGGCTCGATCCCCCCTTAGCTTGCCCCCTACTCCCCCTAAAAAAGGGGGGGACTGGAAGTTATCAAAGTCCCCCTTCTTAAGGGGGGGACTGGAGTCTTCTCAAAATCGCCCTTCTTAAGGGGGGGGGACTGGAATATCTCAAAGTCCCCCTTCTTAAGGGGGATTTAGGGGGATCGGGCCTCGGCGATAAACGAGA
>NZ_JAUBOJ010000234.1:0-11655 GCF_036700185.1 Microcoleus sp. BM001215392
ATAAACGCAGATAATTTTAGGGTGTTTTCCGATTTTTGCAATTCAAGTCTAATGACTAATAACTAATGACTAATTGATGCCACAGCCGATCGCAAATTCCCTTGAAACTCGCCCAAAATTCGATCGCACTCTTCCTTCTCCAAATTAGTCCAGTGCATCATCAAAGCCAGCTTTACAGATTTGCCGCTTTTTTCCAGCAAAAAACCCGCTTCATCCCGGCCCAAATCTGTTAAATCTTGTAACATCCGCACCGCTCGATCGCGCAATTTCTTATTAGTCACCGCCACATCAACCATCCGATTGCCGTAAACCTTCCCCAGCTTCACCATGACGCCAGTCGAAAGAATATTTAAAGCCATTTTTGTCACAGTACCAGCTTTCAAGCGCGTCGAACCTGCGACTATCTCCGGGCCAACCAACAACCGAATATCCACATCAGCCTCAAAACTCACCTGTTCGACTGGTACGCAGGCGATAAACACTGTTTTCGCCCCCCGCTGGCGCGCCGCCTGCAAAGCACCCGCTACAAAGGGCGTTGTGCCCCCAGCCGTAATCCCGACAACCACATCGAGATTGGTGATGTGACGGTGAGCGATCGACTCCGCCCCATCCTGGGCCCGATCCTCCAAATCTTCAGAACTCCGTACCAAAGCCCCCGCACCTCCGGCTATTATGCCCTGTACGAGCTCTGGTGGCGTGCAGAAGGTGGGGGGACACTCGGCCGCATCAAGTACCCCCAAACGCCCGGAAGTACCCGCACCGACGTAAAAAAGGCGGCCTCCTTGACGCAGAGATTCAGCGCCGATGTCGATCGCCCGGGCTAACTGTTCGCGCGCACGGGCGATCGCACTCAAGGTTTGCGCGTCTTCCCGATTGAACAAGTCCACCAATTCGATCGAACTGAGCTGGTCTAAATTCGCGCTATTGGCATTCACCTGTTCCGTCAGCAGATGCCCCCGTTCTTCCAAATTCTTCATATTTTTGCAATTCAAGTCTACTTAATGAGTACCGATTACTGACTGCTGACTGCTACCCCCTGACTTTCACAAAAGTCCTTCGAGTCGGCGGCGAATCGAATCGAGTTCGTTTTGGGAAACATCAGACTCCGGCTCCGGCTCCGGTTGCCCCTGTGCCTGCCACTGAGTCTGTGTTACATTGTCTTCTGGCGGAATCGCTAGCGCGCCTGCTGGCACAAGTTCCCAATCATAATCAACACTGTCGCAGAACTCCTTAATTTCCTCATCGTCGATCGCCTCGACAGCGGGTTCGGGGAAATCCTGAGCTTCCAACATCACGCCAAAGCGTGTGGCGTCGTCTTCTGACTCAAACATCAGAACTTTGTTGCGCTCGCCAAGTTGAATGGTATGAATTCCCTCATTCTCGGTGCGGGCATTGAAGAGTAAGACGAACACTCGCATAAGTTTTAAAGACCTTCTTAACCACCGTTTTTTTATCTTAGAAGCGATCGGGCGATTTTAGATTTTAGATTTTAGATTGACTCTCGGTTTTAGGAGGTGTAGCGATTCTCGATTTTTGATTCTGCATTTTGATTGAGTCTGGGTTGTAGGATTTCTGGCGATTTTAGATTAAGTTTGGTAAACGTTTCTGAAATCTTCGTCCCACGGGCGGGGGTAAATATGGAAGTTCGGTCTGGGAGCGGGGCTTTCATCTTCGATCGCCAAAGCTAACGCACTCGGGACATCGGCACTTCCCACCTCTGTTGTGAGTCTACCAAAGGCAGGAGCCACCATCGATCGAATCAAAAAAGTCACATAAACCACGAACACGGTTAGGACGTTCTCGTATTCCACAAACATCAGCGGTTGATTGCTTATTCATGTAGAACCTCTGTGCTCGAACCTCGGACTTCTGCTGTCTGATTTCCTCAATTCCTGAATTCTCACAAGCTTTGAGAAACACGCATGACTAACTCCCACGATGACAAAAATCAACTCCTCCCCCGCCCGGGGCGCCGCTGGTGGCGCTTGCTGCTGCTTAGCGGTACGGGATTGGGCATTGTCGCCTTGGTTGGGGCGGCGGCCGCCGGGGAGTGGGTGCGCACAAAGTTAGCTCCTTTGGTGGAAACTGAGGTCAGCCAGACACTGAAGCGCCCGGTGCAAATCGGAGGCTTGGAGAGATTTTCTCTGACGAGTTTGCGGTTTGGTCGATCGACAGTACCTGCAACTGCTACCGATCCAGATTATGCTTCAACAGAAGCAGTAGAAGTGAAATTTCCGATCTGGCAACTGCTGTTTAACCGCACTCTCAAATTAGATATTACTTTAGTTAAACCCAGTGCCTACATCGAACAGGATGCTCGCGGCCGCTGGATTAACATTCAAACTGCCGATCCGAAACCACCAGGTTTATTTAAAACTCAAATCGATGCAATTCGAGTTGAAAATGTCGCCGCTGTTTTGGTACCAAGTCCCGCCGTCGGACAGAAAACTTCGGCACCGATTTCTGTAAGTTTGAAAAACGGCAGCGCTCTCTTGCGCGAACAAAATCAGCGCATTCTCTACGAATTTAACGGTCAGTTTACTAACAGCGACTCTTTTATAGTTAAAGCAGATTCTCTCTTGCCTGCGGCTCAAACTAACGTGCAGTTGCAAGGTCAAAATTTGCCTTTACCAGAACTCGCTCGCCTGCTAAAAGTTCCCGGCTTTTATTTGCAAAAAGGCTTGGCTAATGGCAACTTGACCGTACAGTTGCGAGATGATAAATTATCTGGAATTACTGGGACGGCGAGTTTTGCCGGAGTGCAAGCAAGTATTAGTCCGCTGAAACAAGTCCTACAAAATAGCAGCGGTCAGTTGCGGTTTCAGGGAACTAATTTGATTGTCGATAGTTTGACTGCTAATTACGGTCTGATTCCCGTTCAAATAGCAGGAACAGTTGCAACGGGAGCAAATTTTAATTTAGATCGAGCTAGCTTCAATTTGACAACTAACGTGCAACCAGTCGCTGTTACCAGTGTTGTTAGTGCGGTGGAAACTGAGTTAGGGCAGAAACTAATATTGCCGATCGCACTTGCCGGAGAAGTTAAGGCGGATGCTAAGCTGACTGGAACCATTGCAAATCCATTGTTGACAGGTACGATCGCCTCGACAAAACCCGCTACAGTCGATCGCCTGCAATTAAACAATGTTAGCACTAATTTTAAACTCGAACGCGGGAGAATTGCTTCAACTCCAACGCCGAATTCTCCACCGTCAACTGTGCCTTTGTCCTCTCTAACTTTGAGTTTGAGCGATATATTAGTTGTGCCGGCGGCGGGCGGTAAAATTGGCGCCAAAGGTGAAGTAGATATCGCGTTGGGAAGTCAGAATTCGCGATCGGGTTTGGTGTTCGATTTGCAAGCGGAAAATTTACCCGCAGACGATCTCGCCAAAATTTACGCTCTGCCAATTCCCGCTGCTGTTAAAATTGGTAGTGTTTCCGCCAAAGCTCAAGTTTTCGGCCCGTTAAATAATATCCAAGCTAGAGTTCAATGGCAAGCACCACAAGGGACTTTTCCGGCTAGTGGCTCCATTCGCGCCGGAGGTAATACGGCGGATTTGCAAAATACGGTTGTGAAAATTGGCGATGCTACAGTCAATGTGGATGCAGCGATCCAAGACCGTCAGTGGGAAGCTATCATCAAGGGCGATCGCGTGGCTGTAAATAGTTTACAGCAAGTCGTACCGGGTCTGAATTTGCCTCCTGAATTAGCAGGTTTGTTCAGCGGAACCGCCGAAGCAGCCGGAACTCTGGACGATTTTAGTTTAAATGCTATAACTGCTAGCGGCAAAGGAACGTTGAATATTGCTGATAGTATAGTTGATGTTAATGGCAAACTAGAATTAGGCCGCTGGCAAGCTTCTGGGAAAACTGAAAAAGTTGCCATAAATCCCTTACTCGATATTGGCTTGCCATTTTTGGCGATCGCAAATCCTGCCAATCTCGACAATCTAAAATCCAAAATTCAAAATCTCAAATCTCTCGGCGGACAACTAGCCGGAGAATTCCAAGCTTCGGGAAATCTTGACAATTTAACCGCTAGCGGCATCAATCTTAGCACCAACGGTAAACTTAATATTGCCGACAGCAATGTCAATCTCAAAGGAGAATTGACAGACGGAAAATGGCAAGCAACCGCAGAAACAGATCGCACTTCCATCAGCCGCCTGGTAGATTTAACACTCCCTATTTTAGATGTGGCTTCCGCATTCAATCCCGAAAATCAGCAATCTGCTAATCTAAAATCTAAAATTCAAAATCTAAAATCGATCGACGGCCAGCTATCGAGTCAATTTACAGCTTCTGGAAGTCTTGACAATTTGACGGCTAGCGCCATTAATGTCAACGGTAGCGGCAAACTAAATCTGGGCGGTAGCAATGTCAATTTTAAAGGAGAATTGGCAGCGGGAAATTGGCAAGCAACCGCAGAAACAGATCGCACTTCGATCGGCAGCCTGGTAAATTTAGGATTGCCACTGTTAGATGCGGCCTCGGCATTCAATCCCGAAAAGCAAGAACAATATACCAATCTAAAATCCAAAATCCAAAATCTCAAATCCCTAGATGGAGAGATATCGAATCAAATTCAAGCGGCGGGAAGTCTTGACAAATCAGCCGATATAGCTGTCAACAGTAGCGGCAAACTCAAGATTGCCGACGGTACAGTTGATTTTAAGGGAAAGTTAGACGCTGGACGGTGGGAAGCTGTCGCGGATCTCGATCGAGTTATTCTCAGCCGCCTAGAAAAAACAGTCCGCGATACTCAACTCTTTACCCTGACGGCGACTTTGCCTAAAGGATTTGACGGCAGAATTAACGGCCAATACCAAGCAGCGGGGAGTTTGGATAACTTGACAGCAAAAGGAATTCGTGCTAGCGGGGAAGGACGGATTTTAGTCGATCGACTCGGGGCGATCGATACTACGGCAAAATTGGAAAACGGCAACTTGGAAGCATTGCTGGAAACCAACAAAGTTACAGTCAGCAACTTAGAACAAACCCTCAAACAAACAGGTTTGCTGACAACCAATTTACCGCCAGAAATTGCCGGAACCCTCGACGGCAAAATCAGAATTGTGGGAACTACAGATAATTTAACCGCCAACCGCATCACCGCCAACGGCGACGCACAAATTCGACTCGCCAACGGCGGCGGAGTTGTCAGCGCCAAAGCTAGCGCGCAATCGGGGAATTGGCGCGCCTCAATTGCTGGCGACCAAATTGCCCTAAGTCGCTTCCAGAAAGCCTTTGAAGCCCAGCGCCAAAGCTTGCAAGCCAGCGGTTTAGTTTCCCAAGCCCAAAATCTCCCTCTACTGCGGGGACTATTTAACGGGAATGTCAATTTATCCGGCCCGATTGCTGCTGCTTCCCTGCAAACTGTTCGCGCCGGCGGCAGTTTCCGCATCTCCCAATTGCCATTTCTCAAACAACCTTTTGATGCAATATTTAACTGGGATGGCAAACGGATAGAAGTAGAACAAGCTGCAACTCCTGGTTTGACAGCCAGCGGATTTGTCGGCGTTGAGTTGGCTGGGAAAGGATTACCGTCAATTTCCAATCTGGATTTGGATGTAAAACTCTCCAACTTTAACCTGGAAGCCTTGCCGACAGAACAACTCGGATTTTTGGAACCAATTGGTTCCAAAAATGCTTCAGAGAAAAATCAGCCTGTCCGCGGCAATGTCGATTTCACCGGACGCCTCACGGGAACCCTCACCGCCCTGAGTTTAGTTGGCGACGTGGAAGTGCGGAATTTAGCAGTAAATGAAGTCGCTTTTGACTCGGTACTGGCGGGGAAAGTGACTGCGAGTTCCGATAAAAGTGTAGATTTGCGTTTGGCTGGCCCCCAAGACAAAATCGAAGTCGCTTTAAATCAGTCGTTTTTGCCGACATCATTCTTAGTTAAACGCGGGGAATCGATAGCCCGCGGCCAAGCTGAGGGCGAAACTTTGCGAGTCAATTTAAGCGATTTCCCCCTGGCTGCTTTGAATCTCTCACCGGGACAAGAGGCCGGTTTGGGGCCGATAACCGGTACGGTGTCCGGACAAGTCAACGTCCCCGGTTGGAAGATGCCGTTAAATCCAGCGACTTTGCAAGCCAACGGACAAATTGCGATCGCCCAACCGGCGATCGGCTACATTAAAGGTGACAGTTTCCAAGCCGAATTCAGCTATGCTAACGGCAGCGCCAGTCTCACAAACGGCATCTTCCGCCAAGGTACAGGTCAATACTCCATTTCCGGCAACGTGAAAGCAGGCGCCAATCCCGAATTTGCCGGGAAAGTTAACATCCAGCAGGGGAATTTGCAGCAAGTTTTAGCTGCTTTGCAGTATTTCAATTTAGGCGATTTCGCCCGCGGCCTCCAACCTCCCGTTTACGCTAGGGCTGCGTCTGTACAAACTGTCGGAGTCGGCGAACCGGAAGCCCCGCTAATCGAACAGTTGCGCCGCTTGGCAGAAATTGAAGCAATCTTGGAGCAGCAGCAAGCTGTCAAATCATCGGAAAAACTGCCGCCACTATCTCAATTGCAGGGAACTTTTGGTGGAGAAATCGCTGTCGCCGGTTCTTTGCGGACGGGCGTGCAAGCTCAATTTAACGTTAAAGGCGATAATTGGCAGTGGGGCAAATATGTCGCCGAACAGTTCAGCGTTGAAGGGAGTTTTCAGGACGGGATTTTAACTATTTTACCTCTGGAAATTCGATCGGGCAAAAGTGCGATCGGCTTTTCGGGACAACTGGGACAAAAAGCCCAATCCGGTCAGTTGCGGGTAGAAAATCTACCCGTAGAAGAGTTAGCAAAACTAATCGAATTACCCTTTGTGGACGTAACCGGAAACTTGAATTTGCGGGCGAATTTGGCCGGAAGTTTGGAAAACCCGCAAGCCACCGGCGAATTGAGTTTGCTTGACGGGACGCTAAACGGAGAACCGATCAAAAAAGCCGACAGCAGTTTCAGTTATAGCAACGCCCGCCTGAATTTTGGCGGCAGCGCTTTGATAACTCAAACCGAACCAATTGAAGTACAGGGAAGTTTGCCTTTTGAGTTACCCTTTGCTGCGGTAAAACCCGACAACAATCAAATAGATTTCCGGGCGAATTTGCAGAATGAAGGATTAGCAATTATTAATGTCTTAACTCCCCAAATTGCCTGGGTCACTGGCAAGGGACAGGTGCAAATTCGCGTCGGAGGGACGCTACAACAGCCTGTAGCGCAAGGAATTGCGAATTTTGAAAATGCAACCGTCCGGGCGCGGGCTTTCCCAGAACCGATTACAGGACTGACTGGGACGGTGCGCTTTGAGGGCGATAGAATTCGGGTAGAGGGAATTCGCGGACAGTTGAGTAAGGGAGAAGTTGTGGCGCAGGGCGTAATTCCGCTGTCTGTACCCTTTGCTGCGGGCGATGTCGATGCAGCGACTCCTTTGGCGGTGAATCTCGACAAGTTGGGATTGAATCTTAAAGGATTGTACCGCGGCGGCGCAGTCGGTCAAGTTCTGGCAACGGGCACGGCTTTGCGGCCGCAGTTGAGCGGTAAAATTGAACTCTATGACGGCGAAGTATTTTTACCAAGTGCCGGCGGCGGTGCAACTCGGTTAGCTTCTTCTTCTTCTTCTTCTTCCCCAAACCCTTCGGATTCTCCAGCAACTGAGGCTTCTGGGAACCCGAACCCTTTGGATTCTCCTGCGACATCTTCCCCGAACCCTTCCTTTGAAGTTGGATTAAACGATTTGCAACTGAAGTTGGGCCGGGGAGTGCGGGTAACGAGTGCGCCGATATTAAATTTTCAGGCGACTGGGGCTTTAACGGTGAATGGAACTTTAGAGGATATTCGCCCTGCGGGTACGATTCGGTTGACTTCGGGTGCGGTGAATTTATTTACCACGCAGTTTAAGTTAGATAAGGGATACCCGCAGACTGCTACCTTTGTACCAGCACAAGGACTCGATCCGACGTTGGATGTGAGATTGGCAACTTCGGTACAGGAAGTAACGCGCTTCCGGACTCCGGGAACATCTGTCGCCTCTGAAATAGCCGACGAACCGACTAATTTTGGCAGCGTGCGGAGTGTCCGGATTCAAGCGTTAGTCAAGGGTAAAGCTTCTGGGTTGGCCGAAAATTTGGAGTTGAGGAGCTCTCCAGGGCGATCGTCCACAGAGATTGTAGCGCTATTAGGTGGCAGTTTCGTGCAAACATTAGGACAGGGAGACAGTACGCTGGCGATCGCCAATTTAGCCGGTGCAGGTTTATTTAACAACCTGCAATCAGTGATTACCAATGCGACGGGATTGAGCGAATTTAGGTTGTTTCCGACTCGAATTAGGGGCAATGAAGTACAAGCAGGGCGATCGGGTTCTGGCGCCGGAGGCGGTGCAGGTTCCCTCGGTATAGGCTTAGAAGTTGGTGCCGATATCACGCGCAATCTTTCGGCATCAATCATTCGAGTGTTGTCAGCAAATCAGCCAACTGATTTTAATTTGCGGTATCGTTTAAGCGACAAAATTTTACTCAGAGGTTCGACCAATTTCCAAGGAGACAATCGCGTTACTGCTGAATATGAATTGAGGTTTTAGGTATTAGTCAGTTGACAGTTGGTAGGAAAGCAGCAGTCATTAATCAGATCAATTCCGGTTGTACCGTCAGGTGATTTAACTGCTCTTGACGCTCTTGACGCGGAGCCTCCAAAAGAGAAAGATGAATGATTCCTCGGCTAGACGGCACTGATATTATTAGTCAGCTTGCCTTGTACTTCGACTCATGTTGCGTCCTGGAAGCAATCGCACAATCAGCGAGCCCAATCACATCTGCCGATCGATATAATACCAATTATGTAGAGAAACAGCATTTGCCTCAGCCAGCGGGGAACTAGGAGACGCGATCGTAATTGACAGAAGATTGAAGACTGTAACAATAGTGAGTGAAATGCGTATCAGCCCAAAGCGACCTGGTAAAATTAAATTTTTAATTCTGATTCACCATTAATTTGCTATAATATAAATAGGACAACCAAAACGGTAGTGCTAGCCCCACACATAAGGTAATAGGAGTTAAGTCAAATGGCAAACAAACTCCAAGTTAAAACACAGTCAATCGGCTACGGCGACTTATACTGGAACCGATTTAGTCCGAGAGTCGCGACTATCAGCAGCATCCGCAATGCCAACCACTGGGACGGGGGATTCATCACCTACATTGCATATCCGACAAAAGTAGAAGCCACAGCAGCAATGAAACATTTGCTCCTGCATCAAAAAGCTGCCGATGTCGATATGCGAAAAGTCAAGCGGATGAAAGCCAAAGGCATTCGGTGGGAGCTAAAAATTCGGGGTTTAGCTTTTAATGAAGTGTTGAAACTGGCCACAATGGACATATCTGGAAAGCTAGTTATGTCACCTGTAACAACAACCAAAGCCACAGGCTGACAACACATCTATATAATAGGTGGGAGTTCGCAGAAAGATGCGCCGGACACGGCATTGCCGTGTCCCTAAAAACTCTATATTGAATAAAGTCGAAATTTTTGCGTTACCAATTGGGGGCGGCGCCACCAAAAAGTACAGCTACAAAGCTTAATTATCTGCGGCAACTTCTCTCTGTACGAGCATCCAACCTAACAGTGCTAAGATCAGACCGAGTACGAGAAATCCTAAATCCCAAGCTAACTGGTTAATACCCGGTTTGACGTGGTGGATTCCCAAAAGTTGATGGTCAACAATCCCTTCTACAAAGTCAAACAATCCCGCACCAATTAATATTGAACCGAAAAAAGTTTGAGTTGACAGAGGAACATCTTTCTGCTTAACAGCACGCCACAAACAGAAAATTCCTGCCACTGTTACCAACCAATCAGCAGCGTGAAACAATCCATCTCCGAGGGTGTTCAATTCTAAACCGGCCACGGTAGTATCGGTTTTGACGCTGCTAAACATATGGTGCCACTGGAGGAGTTGGTGCAGCACAATCCCGTCAAAAAATCCGGATTGACCGATACCGATGAGAATTCCTGCGATGATTAGAGGTAGGCGGTTGTTAGCTGCGGTAGTTGGTGAGTTTGTGCGATCGTTCAATGGGACACCTCAGATGTTTGAACTGCAAATCGTGGGGCTTTGATACTCCCCACCGATGAATCGGGGGGATTCTTGACTAAGACCACAAAGGGACTTTCAAAGGCGTTAACAAAGAACCTCTACTGACTTCTTTGAGACAAAGCCCCAAAGTTGCCGCTACTTTTCGACCGATATTAGCTGCACCATTGCAATCTGCATTAATCAAAAAACCTTCAAGAGTACGATACAATCCACGCTTAACTCGTTGACCGCTCTTTTGCCACCCTTCTGGTTTTTCGCAGAATTTAGGTAGCACATCAAGGTCTACAAATGAAGCCTTAGAAGTATACGACTCTTCAGTTTCCACAAAACGAATCCCGTATTGTTCGCATAATTGAGCGATTCTAGTCTTGAGTCTGCCAGTCGGAATTTGCACAAAATTCTGGTTAGTTTTAGCTCCCAGATTCAGACCATTTTTCATCCCAACATTCCACCCGAATATCACAGTACCAAGATTGTTGACCAAACAATGATTGATTACCTTTCGAGCTGCTTTGTTGACAGCATCTCGCATTGTTCGATTGCGATTTTCTGTTAATTGCTCAAGTCGTTTTGACCAATAGCCATTTGCTTTTCCTGACATCAAAAATGCAACACGCTTGTTATACCCTTGATTGATTGATTTCAGATGCAACCCATCAATGATAAAGCTAGTTCCAACATTGCTAACACAGGTTAGCCAGTTGTTCATTCCGTGGTCTATCATCAAAGCTTTAGATTGGTCTACATCTGCTTGAATAGTCTCAGTTTTGTAGATCAATTCCAAGTAAAAGCAGCCGTTTCTAGGTAGGATTCGATACTCTCTGATTGCTTTGTGGTTTAAGTTTGTAGGCATTGGCAGATAAAAAGCATCTAGTCCAAACCAAGCTTTAACTTTTGTACCCAACGGGAATCTCAATAGCCCGTCTTTTAGCTTCACGGAGCGCCATGTATACGTCACTAAAGCTAGACCACCTTGTCGATAATTAGGCAGCCTTGGTCTTTGAGTTACTGTCCCTTCTTTAATACCTTTTAATAGTCCAATATATGACTTGAAAGACTCGGCAACAGTAGTTAAAATCTGCTGTGCGGTATCCGAATAGAAGGCTTTATAGTGCAGATTGCGGTTTTCCGTACCTAGGACTTTATGTAAATCTGCTCTGCTAGGTATTTTACCTGTTTTGAAGTATATTTGACGAGCATAGTAGATTCCGCAATTAGTCAGCTTTCTCGACTCACTGCAAAGAAATTCTAGGATTGCTTTTAAGTCATTGTCGGGACTGATTAAATTTTGTTGACATCCAAACATTTTTATAGCCTCCTGAATATATGATAACATACTGCCAACACTTTGCATATACATCATGGCAACAAAAAAACACCCAGTACCCGCTTACTTGGATGAAATGGAGTTTAAAAGATTAACAAAAATAGCCAATACTTGGGGCTGTAGCTTGTCAGCGGCACTCAAAAGGTTGATTAGAGAATCGAAGGATGTAGGCGACTAAAGTCGCAACCGCGTTCCTCCCCATGTCTAAAGCTAGGGGCTTCCCGCTCGTTTTTCGGTGAAGGG
>NZ_JAUBOJ010000235.1:0-11581 GCF_036700185.1 Microcoleus sp. BM001215392
CGATCGCCTCCAGCAACACCTCCGCACCAAACCGCACCGGATCGGTACAAGGCAATCGCGTTTCTGCTTGAATTCCTGCTATTGCTAACAGCGCTTCTGCCTGAGTTAAGTGATGAGTATTCAGAGCGATCGCGCTGACTTTTGCCCCAACAAAAGCACCCGCAGCAGCGGCCACCATTTCGTACAATTCAACCACTTTCAACAAACTAGGAATCGATACGTGCGGGTGATTGCGAATGTGAGTTTGTCCGGCTCGGTGCGCTAAAATTAAGTGAGTTGGCTGCGCGCCCCGCAACAGCGGCAGAGTCGCCGTCGAACCCGGATGCAATAGCGAACCTTGCCCTTCTACGTGCAGAATATCGCATTCCAAACCCAATTTTATCACTGCTTGTTCGACAGCACCGGCAGCAAAATCAACTCGCACGGCATCCAAAGCAATGCCTTCATTTCCAATCATTAAACCCGTTTGTCCGGTTGCTAAAAATTTGGAACGCAAACCCCGCTGCAAACAAGTGCGATTGAGTTCCAAACAAGTTGACATTTTGCCAATGCTCATATCTGTACCGACGGTTAACACGCGGCGACAGCTTAATTTAGCAGCGGCGGCAGAGGCGATCGCCCCAACAGACTTCGGTTCCTGACGCACGTCCCAAATCCATTGATTTTCGGTTAACGGAACCGTTATCAAAGGTGCAAGTTTCGCGTGCAAACCATTGACAACCGACAAACCTGCTGCTACCGCTTGATTAATTTCTGGCAGCCATTCCGGCGGCAAAATACCGCCGGATGGAGCGATACCAATTAGTAGAATGTCCGGCGCAAATTGCAGTGCTTCTGCAACGGAAGCAACGATCGGTACTTGTTGGGGAATACCAGTTAATTCAGATAAAGATTGTCCCGGACATTGGCGGTCAATTACTGCTACAATTTGTGCTTCGCTGTAGCGCAGAAATGCTAAGCCTGTTTTGCCGGAATTGCCGAGAATTCCCTCGTGCAGCAAGATAGCAACTTTACCATTTTTGATAGGATAGTTTTCAGTCATTGGTTCACTTTTAAGATAGGCGATTTGAGATTTTAGATTAGAGCTAAAATCTCAAATCGAGTCGGTGTTAGCTGTGATTGGGG
Source organism: Microcoleus sp. BM001215392 (assembly GCF_036700185.1). Taxonomy (NCBI): domain Bacteria; kingdom Bacillati; phylum Cyanobacteriota; class Cyanophyceae; order Oscillatoriales; family Microcoleaceae; genus Microcoleus; species Microcoleus sp. BM001215392. The sequence goes on from NZ_JAUBOJ010000235.1 coordinate 1,126, forward strand.
TTCAGGGTAATATCATTCGGATCTTCTCCCAACTCTCGCAATCTGGCTTCTAGTAGCGAGGCTCGCTGGCGTTCCTGTTCGGCTTGTTGTTGAGCAGCTTCGGCTTGTTGTTGAGCAGCTTCGACTTGCTGTTGAGCAGCTTCTTCAGGTAACAAAACTAAATTGCCGGATTCATCGAAAAAACGCACCCAAGTTGCTGTTTCTCGATCGACAATTCCGTCCCAAGTCCCCAACCAAAAACCTAACGTTTCGCACCACAGCCAACCGCGCTCGTCGGGTACTAACGGTTGATAGCGCTGATTGCGATCTAAATGCCATCCCCGCAAAGAATTTGGATCGAAAGGATCGAAAACAAAGTAATCAGGAGTTCTGAAAATCTGTTCGTAAATATCCTTTTTTTTGCCTAGATCCTGACTAGCAGTTGACGGCGATAGCAGTTCCAAAATCACATCTGGGTAACGTCCATTTTCATCCCAAACTACCCAGCCTTGTCGGGAAGGATTGCTGTCAACATCCAACACAGCGAAAAAATCCGGGCCTCGAAAATCCTGATTGCGAACCTGTTTAACACTGTAATAAATAAACATATTGCCACCGACAAAAAAATCGTTCCGGTGAGCTAAACCTTGTTCTGCGGAACGGATTAAAACGGTCATTGCTATGCGGTGGCGGTTGCTTTCCATTTCTGCACCATCATCAAAGATTAAATCAGTCGGCGGCTTGTGTGCTTCAAAAAAAAGTTTAGCTTCTCTATCAATTCCCTGTCCTATTGATTCTACTGGCATCATAGTATCTCCAGATTTGTTTATCTCAAAATTAATGGGTTGAAAACCATCGAATTGAGGCTAAATGTTTTGATAGTGGGCTGTAAATACCCATCCTAAAAACTTCGCTCTCAACTGTCAACTATCAACTGTGAGTAAGGTGCGTCGCTCATCGATAGTCAATTTTTATTGGCGATGGTTGGTGGCGATGCACCCTACAACTGTCAACTGTCAACTGTCAACTGTCAACTGTCAACTGTCAACTGTTTAACGATACTTCTATTCTACAATGTCAATTCGCCGCACTCCCAATCCCGATCGCCCATTTGGCAGCAAACACCCATTTTCGATGCTTGCACCCGTAAAAGGATCGTCTAGTAAATTCAAGTGACTGTCCAAATCCAAATAATCGGCGAGGGGCGAAAGTTGGGCTGCTGCGGTATTTGCGATCGCACTATCGGAATAGCAGCCGAACATTACTTGCAGATTGCAGGCTTTTGCGGTGTGAATCATCCGCATTGCTTCGCTCAATCCGCCGGATTTCATCATTTTGATATTGATGCCGTGGACGCAGTGCGCTAACTTGGGTATATCCGAACTATTAAAGCAACTTTCATCAGCAAAAATTGGCAGCGGCGATTGACGGTACAGTTCCGAGAATTCAGCTATATCCGCGACAGGTGAAAGCGGTTGTTCGACATAATTTATGTTGTATTTTTCCAGCCAGCTACACATTTCTATTGCTTGTTTCAAATTCCAACCACCGTTAGCATCAACACTGATTTTAATATTAGCCGGCGCTTCGTCTAATACTGCAATTAACATAGCTTTGTCTGCTTCAATTCCTTCGGGATTTCCCAACTTGATTTTGACAGCGCGGTATTTGATGCTGGCGGGATCTGTCGCATCTTTGCCAAACCAATCGCGCACTCTGTCTCTGGCACCAGATGGCGAATTTATGCCGATGGTGACGGATGTGGGGACAATGCGCGATCGATCTAATCCCCACATTTTCCACAGCGGGAAGCCTGCTTTTTTGCCCAGCCAGTCGTGCATTGCCATGTCGATGCCGGCGCGGGCGGCGGAGGGTAACTCGATTTCTGTGAAGATTTGTTCGACTTTTTGGCGATCGCACGGAGTAAACTTTTCTAGTAGCGGTGCAACTTCCTGCAAAGCTGCTAGCAGACTCTCGGTAGTTTGGGGCTTAGAACCTGTGGAAAAGGGCGATGCTTCTCCCCAACCTTCGATACCTTCGTGTGTTAATTTTACCCACAAATTTGTACTTTGGGCTGTTGTACCGCGACTTATGGTAAGTGCAAACCGCTTGCGAACAGTGAAGGTTTGAATTTTAAGCTGCATGATTAGCTATAACCTGTGGATGACAGTTGACATTTGACAGTTTACAAAAGAAGGAAGAGGATTGGAGTAATAAATCTTCTGCTTTTAATTTATCTCTAAAAGGGTTCCGGCTTTCAACCAATTATTTCTGGTAAAAAAACTTTTACAATTCTAATAAAAATTTGTAACACACCCAAATATTGATTGTAAATCATGGCATAATTATAGGTAGTGTAAGATGCGTAATAAATCATAAAATCTCACAAAATATTATGACAATTTACTTTTACGGCACTCGCAGCGAATACGGTAGTTTCTCTAACTTTTCCCGTCACGGATTCGAGTTAGACGGAGAATACTGGCCGACTACCGAACATTATTTTCAAGCACAAAAGTTTCCCGAAACGGAACACTGCGACCAAATTCGCCAAGCAAAAATGCCGAAAGATGCAGCAAAAATGGGGCGCGAACGCTCTCGTCCCCTGCGCCAAGATTGGGAACAAGTCAAAGATGATATCATGCGAAAATGCGTATTACGCAAATTTGAAACTCATGCCGATATCCGCGAAATTTTACTCGCTACCGGGGATGAAGAAATAGTCGAAAATGCACCAGGAGATTACTATTGGGGTTGTGGGAAAGATGGCAGCGGCAAAAATATGTTGGGACTGATTTTAATGGAAGTGCGAGAGATTTTGCGATAGTGTATCTGGGTTTGACAAATATATCTGTAGGGGCGAAGCATGACCGCAGTCAATATGAGATTAGAACTAATAAATTATATACGGTCATGCTTCTTCAGGCTTCAAAAGTTAGATGCACTCTTTTGCGAAAAGGCACGTAGCGAGTAAAACATAACTTACAAGTTTGTAGTTAGGACTGAGCGTCCTTTCTTTCTAAATTCAAGATGGAGGACTAAAGTCCGAACGATCGAACCTATGATAAAGCAGGACTTATTTAATCTTAAAGTCCTGCCATAGTGCTAAGCGAGCATTTCCTGAATTTTATTAAACAATGTGAGTCAAACATCCGCCTGACAAACTGTCAAAGTTTGTGCCAATCTCCTCAGGCTGTTCTAGTAGAGGGTTTAGCCTCTCCTCGGAGACTGCAAAGCAGGGGAAACGGTAAAAACCCTGCACCACTTTTTAGTTTTGACAACTACTGTCAACCAGAATTAACTTTTATCGTGGCAAGTACAGCATTTTTCGCCAGTCGCCTCCCGGACACCGTTCTCCTTAGGTTGGCGATTCACAGGTAAAACAACAAAACTCCTGTTCTGGGTAAGGTTGATTTTTTATTTATGCTGTATATTTCTATTGTCTGCGATTTCTCTAAATTGTGACCTGTTGTACAGAATTCTTTACACTTTTTCGGTCAAAAAGATGCTTTTCGGTTTTGATTAAGAGATCGATCGCACTTTTGGAATCCTCCCTCAGACTTAGGTTCGGGGATCGCAGCTTAAGTGAGTTTTCAGCGAATTCTCAGATTGCTGACTGTTAAGATTTTTGAGTTATTTGGCTGCATTCGTGCCGAACTGCCGCCGTTGCTGTTGAATTCGGTTGAATTCTTTCTGTTCTTCGCACAGCAACGTATTGTCGATCGGCGATCGCATATCCCACTGCAACTCTGAGAGTAACAGCAAACATCCGGCCATAATTATGCCTGTGGTTAGATATTGCCAAGGGGCAACAAAGGTTAATAGAGGTATGCTCAATAAATGAGTTAGCCCGATCAGGATAAAAGTGCGCGATCGCAAACCGAGTCCAGTACAAAAATAGCCGATCGCGCTCAACCCCAACCACAAATCGCACAGATGCAGCAACCAAAATCCCCAACCCGCAAAAATACTGCAATCGGTCAAAATCAAACCAGAAACCATCAAAACCGCCCAAGAGTAAAGAATCCAGCTAACCCGCTCCACCTTTACCCAAAACAAAGTCAAAACCGCCATTACCCCAGTGCCAATTAGAGTCACTGTTGACCACAAAATCGCCTGAAAGCTCCAACTAAGCGGGACAAACTGAGCCGTGAAAAAAATCCCCGCCGTCACCAAAGCCCAAAGCAGAAAAGTTTGGTCAATGCGGGTATAAAATCCTGAGAAAAGAGTAATATTTCCGACTTGCCAGCGGAGGCGCAACAGGCCTGCGAGGTCTTGTACGTCGAGATGTTCTTGTTTGGAGCGGATTAAAGGTTCGGAGGCGTTGAAGAAGGTCATTCAGTATAGTTTAAAATATCAAGTTTTGCGTATTGTAACAAAACGTCAAGAAGATTTTGCAGATTTTTATATCCTTTTTTCTCATTCTCCGGCTCTGCCTCGGGAGGTAGATTTGGAAGCTCTGCCTCGATTCCAAATAAGGGAGGCAGAGCCTGTAGACATCAGTTCCCAGGCTCTGCCGGGGAACCAGTCAAGTTGAGTTACAATATACGTTAAACTTGACGTACAATAAAAACAACGTATATTTTGGGAATATAATTAAGGAGAGAATATGAAAGCAAATCCCGGTGGAGCAATTGCGCCAGCAGAAGTCATGGGTAGAGACAAGCTGATTGTAGATTTGTGGGGAATTTTAGAGCAGCAAAGTGTCATATTGAGTGCCGAGCGCCGGATGGGCAAAACGTCTGTAATTAAGAAGATGCAAGCGGAAGCTACCGCAGATAAATTACCGATTTATCGTGACTTGGAAGATGTTAAATCTCCCTTAGAATTTGTCGAGAAAGTCTTTAAAGATGTCGAAGATTATTTAACAGGTTTTAATCGCACAGCCAAGAAAACTCGCGGATTGCTCGAACACTTGGGAGGAGCAGAATTTAGCGGTTTCAAATTACCCGAAATTGCCGCGCCTCACTGGAAAGCATTGCTGACTGAAACCATTGCCGATTTGGTCGAAAATCAAGACCGCAGAGTCATCTTGTTTTGGGATGAAGTGCCGTATATGCTGGACAATATCGGCGATGCAGCGGCGATGGAATTGCTCGATACTTTGCGATCGATCCGGCAGATGTACCCGGCCGTGAGAATGGTTTATACAGGTTCGATCGGCTTGCATCACGTCCTTGGCGTGCTCAGAAAAGCGGGTTATACAAACGACCCAATTAATGATATGTACGTCCAAGATGTGCCGCCGCTATCTGTTAAAGATGCCACGAATTTAGCTCGCAAATTGCTGGAAGGCGAGAATATTCAAACACCGGATATTCAAGGAACAGCGGTTTTTATTGCCGATAAATTAAGTAATATTCCTTTCTACATCCATCACTTAATTGTGAAACTCAAATTGCGCGGCGGTTTGGGGGATATCCCAGCGATTGAGCAAATCATTCTTGATTGTTTGGATGACCCGCTGAATCCTTGGAAAATGGAACATTATCGGGAGCGAGTTGATACTTACTACGATGAAAAACAGCGTCCTTATGCCCTGAATTTGCTTGATTTTTTGGCGGCTGCGGGCGATTCTTTGTCTTTTGATGAGTTGTTTGCTGGTATCAAGCAAGAGTCGGAAACTCAAGATAAGGAAATGGCGAGGAAAGTTTTAAGGTTTTTGGAGCAGGATTACTATATTTATAAGAAAGATGGCAGATATCAATTTCGGTATCCGCTGATTAAAAAATACTGGAAATCTTTGAGATGTTGAGCAGAATCCGGCAGTTCGGACATCTCGTAATCCCACAATCCGGCAGGGGTTTAAACCCCTGCCTCAAAGCTAAAGTCCTCGCTATGAGGACTAATGAGTTCTTTAGTTTTCTTCTAGTTCCCAGGTGAATGATATCCGGTAGCATTAGAATTATTCATCTCTCTATTCTCTCCCTCTGCGTCCTCTGCGCCCTCTGCGGTTAAAAAATCATTCCAATGCAACTGGAAATAATCTGACTTCTTCAGTCCTCTTTCAGAGGACTTTCGCTATGAGACAGGGAATTGATTCTAAGAGCGGACTAGCGGGTTAGCGGAGAGACTAGCGGGCGGACAGACTAGCGGACTCACCGATAAAATAACCAACAAAATCAATCCATGAAAAGTACAATAATCTCTCGATTTACTCCTAGCTTGATGGCACCGGAAACCCTCGAAGCCATCCTAGTACAGCGTCACGCATTAGCAAACTATTTAGTAGATAACATCCGGGAGAGCGCACTCACAGATAACAAACATTATCAACTACTCATCGGCCCGCGCGGCATTGGCAAAACTCATTTAGTTTCCCTGATTTATCACCGCATTGCTAAGATGGAGGATTTGCAGGAAAAATTGCTCATTGCATGGCTGCGAGAAGAAGAATATGGGATTGCATCTTTCTTGGATTTATTGATTGCCATATTGCGCGCCCTTGGCAAAGAATATCCGGCAGAATATCGCACCCAGCTACACGATGCTGTCGAAGCGCTTTATGATTTGTCGCCGGAGGATGCGGAATCGCAGGCCGCCCAATTATTGATAAATTTTATTGAAAATCGCACTTTACTGTTAATTGTGGAAAATTTGGATGATGTGTTTAGCGGGTTGGGCGATATCGGACAAAAGCAGTTTCGGGCTTACATTCAAAATCATGGGTTTTTGACGATTTTGGCAACTTCGCAAAGTTTGTTTGATGGCATTGAAAGCCGCGATAAGCCTTTTTATGGCTTTTTTTACACTCATAATCTCAATGAATTATCACTCGATGATGCGGTAAATTTATTAAACCAGATTGCTAGCTTGGAAGAAAAGAGCGAATTAGCAGATTTTATTCAAAATTCAACGGGGCGAAATCGGATTAAAGTCGTGCATTTCCTGTCTGGCGGCAGTCCCCGCATCTATATGGTTTTCTCCGATTTTTTGGTGAATCGCGAATCTCTCAATGGACTGGTGGAAGCATTTATGGCGATGCTGGACGATTTAACGCCGTATTATCAGGATCGGATGAAATATATCTCAAATCAGCAGCGCAAGATTGTGGATTTTTTGGCTGATTTGCGCCGCGCCGCCCCGGTAAAAGAAATTGCTAAACGCTGTTTTATTACTCAGCAAACTGCGTCGAGTCAATTGAAAGATTTACGGCAAAAGGGTTATGTGAAAGCTGAAGAAATCGGGCGGGAGTCTTGGTACGAATTGCGGGAACCGCTGATGCGTTTTTGTTTGGAAGTTAAGAAGCAGCGCAATGAACCAATTAGATTATTTGTGGATTTTTTGCGGGTTTGGTATACGAAGGCAGAGTTGCAGCAGCGATTGGGATTGAGGATGGCGGATGTTGATTTTGCGGAGAAAGAAAGTCGTTTTGAGTATTGGGAAGATTTGAAACCGATTCCGCCTGATGCTGTGATGGAACGAGAATATTATCGGCGGGCGCTGGAGGAGAAGGAGAGAAATGAGGAAGATCCGCTGCTGAAGGCTTATTTTGATGAGATTGAATTTTGTCGCGAACAGAAAGATGATGTTTCGGCTTTAGAATATGTGGAGAAATTGGTAGAAAGTCGCGGCGAGGCAAAGGATTGGTCGGAAAAGGGGCGCTGTTTAAATAGGCTGGAACGTTACGATGAAGCTTTGGAATGTTTAGACAAAGCTATTGAAATTGACTCGAATTATGCGAGGGCTTGGGCTTATCAAGGTAGTGTATTTGACAGTCTTAAACGCTATGATCAAGCTTTAGTATTTTATGATCGCGCGATCGAACTTGACCCTAATGATAAGTTCACTTGGTATATGCGAGCCATTAGAATCATTCAATTAAAACGCTATGATCAAGCCTTAGTATCTTTCGATCGCGCGATTGAACTTGACGAAAATAATAAATTAGCTTGGGCTTTACGAGGCAATGTACTTCACAACCTAAAACGCTATGATGAAGCTTTAGCATCCTTCGATCGCGCGATCGAACTTGATGCTAATGATCCGTGGGCTTGGGCTAATCGAGGCGATGTACTTGATAACCTCAAACGCTATGATGAAGCCTTAGTATCATTTGATCGGGCGATCGAAGTTGATGCTAATTATCAGTGGGCTTGGTTTCAACGAGGCTGGGTACTAGATAATCTCGGCCGCTATGAAGAAGCTTTAATATCTTGCGATAAAGCGCTCGAACTTGGTAAGGAAGGCGCAAATGTCTTCTTCAATCGTGCCATTGCCATTCTCGGATTAAATCGTTGGGATGAAGGCATCGCCGCCTTAGACGACGCATTCCAACGCCTCGAACCAGACGACGAAGCTAGTTCCGAAGATGTCGAGTTAATTATCCGCAACCTGTTCGCAAATACGCACGATCGAACCATAACTCAAACTCGGATCGCCAGCCTGATCGCAGTTTACGAAAAACACGAATATCTCTCAATTTTAGGACAGGGAATTGTGCGAAACATCCCCGCGCTAATCTCAGAAATGGTCAGCGACAAAGCCGCCCGCACTTGGTTAGAATTGTGGCAAGAACCAACCAGCAACTACGAACAATTCCAAATTCCCATCCGCCTGCTGAATGCCGCTGTCCGCTATAAGGAAACCAAGGGCGATAGACGAGTTTTGCTAGAACTTCCCATTGAAGAACGCACTTTATTAGAACCGTTGGTGTCAGGAAAAATAGAATAAGAATAAGAGACCCCGGCGATTGGAAATCGCGGCGACACAAACGATGTCCGCCTCCGCGGACGGAAGAAAGGAAATTCAACCCGCGAAGGCGGGTTTTGTTTGTGTCGCCGCGGTTTCAACCGCCGGGTTTATTCAACCAGCAAACGCAGGTTGTGTTGAAATAGGTATAAAATAGAAATTGATGATACTAGCAAAGGACTCATCCCCATGACGGCAACAATTCCAACTAAAACCTCACCACAAATCATCTACCCCGACAGTGACGGCAAACCCATGTCAGACAATACTAAACAGTTTGAACTAATTGTCACCATTCAAGGTGGAATAGATGCCTTATACAAAGATAACGAAAATGTCTTTGTAGCAGGTGATTTGCTGTGGTATCCCGTCGAAGGAGACAACAAAACTCGCCAAGCACCTGATACGATGGTAGTGTTTGGCAGACCCAAAGGTTACAGAGGTTCCTACCAACAGTGGCTTGAAGATAATATCGCCCCGCAAGTTGTCTTTGAAATCCTCTCCCCCGGAAATCGGATGGGATTACTGTTTAAGCTGTTTAATTTCTACCAGGATTATGGAGTCGAAGAATATTATGTCTACAGTCCAGAGGATAATGAATTAATTGGTTGGCTGCGTTCTGATGGAAAACTCAACTATATTGAATTAATGGATGGTTGGGTGAGTCCGCGTTTGCAGATCCGTTTTCAAACTGCATCGGGAGACTTGGAAATTTATCGCCCTGATGGACTAAAGTTTTTGTCTTATGTGGAGTTGTCAAGACAACAGGAATCAGCACAGCGACAAATGGAACTAACACAGCAACAAATGGAATTAACACAGCAACAAATGGAACTAACACAGCAACAAATGGAACAAGAACGACAAGACAAAGAGTTAGTACAGCAAAAAGCCGATCGCCTTTCAGAAAAACTCCGAGAAATGGGCATAAACCCAGAGGACATTTGAGACTCAATTATGAGATGATTGAGACCCCTGGCGATTGTAAATTGGGGTTACAATTGAGCCCCCGGCGATTGGAAATCGCGGCTACACAAACGATTAGCGATTGGAAATTGGGGTTACAATTGAGCCCCCGGCGATTGGAAATCGCGGCGACAAAAACGATTGGCGATTAAAAATTGGGGTTACAATTGAGCCCCCGGCGATTGGAAATCGCGGCGACACAAACGATGTCCGCCTCCGCGGACGGGAGAAAAGAAATTCAACCCGCTCCCGTCGGGTTTTGTTTGTATAGCCGCGGTTTCAACCGCCGGGTTTCTCCAACCCGCTCCCGTCGGGTTTTGTGTGTGTAGACGCGGTTTCAACCGCCGTTTCAACCGCCGGGTATTTGAATCACCTATAATAACTTGACATCTCAACAATCCTTCATGCAAAATCCCCGCCAAATAGCCTTTCTCGCACTCCGCGAAGTCCACCGCCGAGGTGCATTTGCAGATGTCGCACTCGATCGCACTTTTCGCAATTCTCAACTCAACGACCTCGATCGCCGTTTAGTCACAGAATTAGTGTACGGTAGCGTTAGGAGAATGCGATCGATCGACTTTATCATCGACAAACTAGCCACCAAAAAAGCCTCCCAACAACCGCCAGATCTACGCACAATCCTACATTTAGGCTTATATCAACTCCAATATCTCAACAATATTCCCCCCTCCGCCGCCGTCAACACCACCGTTCAACTAGCAAAAGAAAACGGCTTTTCTGGACTCAGCAGTTTTGTCAACGGTTTGTTGCGACAATATATTCGTTTAACCCCCCCAACCCCCCCTTACCAAGGGGAGGC
>NZ_JAUBOJ010000236.1:0-11566 GCF_036700185.1 Microcoleus sp. BM001215392
ATCGTACTACCATTGCTTGCTCTTGCTTACAAACTTAATGAAGTTTTATAATACTTTTGAAGGTAAATTAGCCTCCGGTACGAACCGCCCGACGGCCGCCGCCACAGGCCGCAAACTTGCGACTAAATCTACCATATCCGGCAAAGAAAGAGCTTGCCGCGCGTCAGAAACAGATTTTTCCGGTTGCGGGTGACACTCAACAATTAACCCGTCAGCACCGCAAGCAACCGCTGCTTTTGCTAGAGGTGCGACTAATTCCCGCTTGCCCGCGGCGTGAGAAGGGTCTACAATTACTGGCAAATGAGTTAACTGTTTTAGCGCTACGACTGTACCTAAATCTAAGACATTGCGCGTGTAATTGTCGAAGCTGCGGATGCCTCTTTCGCACAGAACTACGTTAGGGTTTCCGTGGCTGAGAATGTATTCGGCGGCCATCACAAATTCTTCGATGGTTGCTGACAAACCGCGTTTTAGTAAGACTGGTTTTCCGGCTTGACCGATCGCCTTTAGTAACTCAAAATTCTGCATATTGCGACTGCCTACTTGCAGCATATCAGCATAGGCGACAACCGGATCGATTTGGGCGATCGACATTACCTCTGTCACCACGGGTAAACCGTAACTGCGGCTGACATCCGCTAAAATTTCCAGTCCCTCAATTCCCATCCCTTGGAAAGCATAGGGAGAAGTGCGGGGTTTGTAGACTCCCCCCCGCAAACCCTGCACCGGTGCGACTGAGAGTTTGCTGGCGACTGTCTCCATTTGTTCTGAACTTTCCACAGTACAGGGCCCACCGATAATTAACAATTCTGTGCCGCCGACTGAGACGGTTTCGGATAGTTTGACAATAGTTTGGTGTTCGGGATGAGATTTGGTTGCGAGTTTGGCTTCTAACATGATGGAATTTTCCTAAAAAATCGAGTGATTGGTTGACAATAAAAAACCCGGAACCTTTAAGGAGTTCCGGGTTGGCGCGAAAAGACTGCACGACAATTTACCCAGAACTCCTGCGGGGCCAAAAATAAAAGCCGTAGTACCAGTTACTGAATAATGTCATTGCTGTTTTCGCTTGCGATGATTGGTGGATGGGAAAAGAAGTAGAAAAAACAAAACCGCAGGTGTTAATCTGCGGTTCGCCCGGATGTTCACAGCAATCTGTAAATTCACTCCGGGCGAACTTGACCTTGCCAATAATAAAAATAGCTGTTTGCTGCGGACATAGGTGAAGGGATGCGATTTGCTGATTAAATGCAATACTATCTGCTAAGCTAGCACAGACTGGTAGAAATGTCAAAGATTTTTTGCAACAGTTAGGGACACGGCACTCCCTGCGCTACGCTTCGCCCAAGGAGTGCCAACTTAAAGTCTAAAACTCATTATATCTCTCGTTGATAGCCGAGGCCTGATCCCCCTAAATCCCCCTTAGGTCGGGGGACTTTGAGAATGCTCTTGTCCCCCCCTTGGGAAGGGGGGTGCCAGGGTGATCAGGCCTGGGCTATAAACTAGAGACACAAAGGTTTTTAGGCGATTGTTGATACTAATGAGATTGTTACTCCCAGCCGAAGTCTCGATCGCACAATTGAGCTAATCTCTGATTGGGCGATCGATAATATGCCCTCAACTGCTCGTATACTGTCTCGCTCACGGGCTGATATTCGGTAGCGTTGTGCTTTTCGTAGGTTTCTAATTGATGCGGCGGCAAGCCTAGAAATTGTAACACGCTGTTGTACGTGCCGCCAGGATTAACATACAAATCTTCGCTTTTGAGGATTAAAAGTTGTGATTTGGGGAATAGCTGCATCCAGTCTGGAAGTTGGTCGGCGTAGAGGCCGCGGCTTAGATATGTGTGGTGGCGGTGGTTGTAACTTTCGTAGGTTGGACTGGCTAGGATTTTTTCGATTTCGCCTTTGAGTCTTTCGGGTTCCGAGGCGATCGCACTTTCGAGAGATAGCGATTCGTAGCCAATTTTTATGTAGTAATGATAATGGGAAATTGCGCGCTCTACAGGGTTTCTCAGCAGGGCGATGATTTTAACTTTCGGACATACATCGTGGATGCGCCCTGCGACTCGGGGATGAAAAATATAGTAGGGGCTGGCTTCTCCGGTTAGCTGGTGTTCGCCGCTTTCGGCTTGGGGAAATTGGGAATAATACCAGTCCGGGGTTTTGTCGAAGTTGAGGTCGAAATAATGGATTTCTTTTTGGGCGGCGGGGGCGATTTGGGGATGTTGGATTAGGTAGTTGTACAGGGATGTTGTGCCGCCTTTTTGGACGCCGATGATGATGAAATCGGGGGTTTTGGAGGGTTGTTTCATGGATTGGCGATCGTATCTGGCGCTTGGTTGGTGTCGGTTTGGGCGTCGAACTGTTGATCAATATAGCTTACAGTCGAGTTGCGATCGCGCGATCGTCCAATTAATAGTCCTGGACTCATCGGTGGTCAGAAACCGGGTTTTTTTACGAAAATCTTTCGTTGTAGCCAACAGATTAGGTAAAAAAACCCGGTTTCTTTGGCCTGATGTTTTACAATACAAGCAACCTCGCCAGAGTCTGAACCCTAGCGTGTCAAGACGGCCGCCAAAACTGAGGAGACAGACAGATGACTAACTTGAATTACCGATTGCTACCCCCGAAAGATGAGTACGTCCAAGTGTCTATCTATCTGAATCGGGTGCACTTGGATGGATATACGCCCGATCGCGCGATCGCACAATTGATCGAAATGGGTTATGCTCCGTGTTTGCAATACCAGTGGAATGCAAAACGCAACGAGTTTGATTTGTTTGCTGTCATTCACGATCGCCCGATCGCAGATTCGCTGATGGACAAACAGGCTTGCGATGCTCTGTGGGCTGCATTTAACGAATCTTCGCTGTACGTGATTGGTTGCGAGGCGGCACAAAATCCTAATTGGCTGGCTGCGGGCAGTTTTAATGACGCGCGCCGTCACGCTGCGCCGGAGGACATTGAGTCTCTGCGAGCAAATGCTGCGACTGCGGCTTGATATTTGTGCGCGGGCGATCCTCTTCGAGGACTTCGCTAACGCACTTTTGGACAATACATCAAGTGCGATCGCGCGAGCGGGTTGCAGAGGATACGGCAGTGCCGTGTCCCTACGGGCGATCGCGCAACAAAGGAAATTCGATCGCACATTTATATCGGTTTTTGGGTAGGGAAAAGGCATTACCCATAGGTGTCAGCAACCAGGTTAAATGTATTACCAGTCTACTGTCTGACGATTAGGCCCAGATCCCCCCGAATTCTTGCCCCCTACTCCCCCTTAAGAAGGGGGGGACAAGAATCAGCTCAAAGTCCCCCTTCGATCGGGGGATTTAGGGGGATCGGGACTATGGTAAAAACGAGATTTATCAAGGCTTTCAGGCTTAAGTTGACACGCTTTGGCATTGCCGTGTCCTCTATTTTCCATGTCCTCTATTTGACTTTGCCGCTGGGCACTGACATCTCGATCGAACTAGACTAGAGTGGAGTTTCCCACCCCAAATCCTTGCGGGGCAAATCTTTCGGGGAAAAATATATCTGTGGCGAACTCTGTTGGGGGTTTGTCGGTTTTACTCTATAGCGAAAATACACATTTTGTGATTTTTGGCAAGGGGTGATATGAAAGTTGGGGAAAATGGGAACTATAAAACTGGGATCGTACTGTTCAGCAGTAACTACCTGCAATACCATCTCTGAAATTATTCAGGAAGGCGTCAATGTTTAAGAGCAAATTATCCAAAATTATCGTATCGCTGCTGCGGCGGATTGCTGGTGTTACCAGATCCGGAGCCAAGCGGCTGATGAGAGCAATGCTGCAAGCCCTCATGGCTATGGGCCGCAGGGCAAGGTTGCCGGTGGCGGGTTTCGTGCTCCCCACGGTGACGATGGTGTTGCTGGTAGTGATCTTGTTGACTGTGGCGATTACTCTGCGATCGTTCGATCGGGCAAATACGGCTCGCAACGTGCGCGTGAACCAGCAAGTGCTGGCGGCCGCCACTCCCGCGCTCGATCGGGCGAAAGCCAAAATTCAGTTTATGCTGAAAGAAGACCCGCAAAGGCCGACTGCGACTCCATCAGACAATGAAATGTACCGGATGATCTCGGCTGCTGATTCTCCTAAAGATAATATTTATACATTTGGCGATGAAACGCGGCTGAAACTTAAGTATGACCTAGATGGAAAGAATGGCATAAATCCCGAGCTTAAATTTACTGATCCTCTGTTTAGTGAGAAAAATGAATCTATAAACACTGCATGGAGATATGCGGTTGATACCGATAACAACGGCAAGTTTGACACTTTTACGCTTTATGGTATTTACTTCCGCAGTCCAGAGCGCAAAACGGATAAGCCAGATGCAGGGACTTTTCTCAGAGCGAGACAGCCTTTAGAGGCAAGAACTCCACCGATGACCGGGAAGATATCTGATCCGAAGTGTGCTGCGGCGGCTGGTACTAGCGCTAGTTTAGTAGGCGATTCTGGTTGGTATAAATCAGAAGGCAAGCTCAAAAAAAGCTTCTTTGTTTATACAGTTAATTTACCCATCACCAACCCAAATCCTGCCAACAACGAAGAAGCATTTAAAGGAACTCCAAGCTTCTCGGCTCTAGAGTACCAGCAAGACCAAAGTCGGATTCCCCTCAGCAATAATGCGGTAGTTTATGAAGATGACTTAGAAATATCTGCTGGGGTTGACTTTCGGGTCAACGGGCGGATATTCACGAATAGCAATTTGTTAGCAACCACAGGTAAGACTTTAAAATTATTTCAAGTCAGCAGCCCAAAATCTTGTTTTTACGAACAAGAAAACAGCAAGATAATTGTGAGCGGCAATGTAGTTAATGCGGGAGTTCTCACTGGTGCTAACACTGTGAACGTCGATCTTTTCACACCAGGTGCAACTCCAACTACCACAGCAATTAGCTCATCCAGTACCAACGATAGATTAGACGTACTTTACGACAACCAAAAATACTCCCAGCGCCTCTCCGATCTAGTAGACTCGTGGATTGCAAGCACTACGACCCCTGGTGCACCCCCAATCAGCGCTCCAGTAGCCGCCGATCCAGAATCAGTCCAGCAACTTACAAAAGGGCCAGATTTTGTCACGACTCGCAGACGAGCGCTGGAGGGTTACTTTAAAGCAAGAATGCGGAAAGTGCCTTTTGGAGACACCACTACAGCTCCCTCACGCATAACACAGGGTGCTGGCGATACTCTCAGCCCTGCAACTGAGTGGAACCTGCTTAATAAGACCGATACTGCGGTTAAGGGAAGTCTTGCAGGGCCCAACGGTATCACACTTGTTAATCTACCCGCAAGAAACCCCAAGCCAGAAGAACCTACAGATGAAAAACTTCTGGGCGAGCGCATCCAAGTAGGCAACAACTTACCAGAGCAACGGTGGGACACAACCACTACACCGCCCAAATTTATCGGGCTAGAACCGCCACAAACAATTGCCGGGTCAAAGTGGCAAGATGACAAAGGCGCCGACACTGGAACAGAAGAACGCACTCGCACCCCTCGCGTGACGCAACTCGCTGACGTGGGATCGACAGACCGTGCGGGCTTCTGGGAACTAGCAGCGGCCCAAGCACCTAAAACAGCAGTTGATGGCGTTGGGGGTCTGCGGGTAGTAACTGGGGGCGGGGTTTACGAGCGCGTGAATTCTTTTCTACCCCCGCCTGGATGGGACGATCCGAGAACACCTGGGGTAGAAGCATTACCGACATACGACGATCCGGCAACTGGAACACCAACAACAATTGTAGAAAAATACGATATTGTCTGGCCGGACACTATGCCCATGTCGCCTGTACTGGGAGTGCAAAGAGTTTATAACAATGCGACGACTCCAGGTGCTTGGGAGCCTAATCCATTAGCAGCGCTACCAGCACTAGGTGGTAGTATCATTGACCCCAGAACTCCCAAGTATGCCAAGGGCGATTTGCGGATGCGGGCAACAGCAGTTTATCACTATGCAGATAATGCCTACGATCCTGATAAACCCAATCCAGGGCAAACCCCAATTGGTTGCATCAGCAGTTATTACGACCCTAGTAGCTCTTTAACATCAAGAAATCTAAGTAGTCTTGCTAATGTCAGCGGAGATACCTTACTGACTGTGCCACCACGAGATGCAATCATCGGCTCAAACAACGGGGTAGTTTACGGCCCTCCTACTACGGCAAGACCAGGCGGTGCTTCAGCACCAAACCCAACCACTGGCTTACTGGGGGGCCCGAGTCCATCCCCACTAGAGAAACAAGCAAATTATGTTTTTCCTAACGGTCGCTTTGCCAATGGGCCTTTAAGAAATGCTCTGATAAAAGATCCCGCCAAACGCACTTTAGCCGATATCGCAGCCATTGACTCTACAATGTGCGCCTTTGGCATTTTGGCTACGCCCGGTTTCGCCCTGGGTACTAAACCTGGTATTGATGACGGCGCGATCAAGGAAGTGGCATTTTTGAATGCGAGAGACATTAAGGCGATCGATGGCAACTACTACGACCCAGCTACCAATCTGCCAACCACTGTTGACGAAACCTTTACTCTCAGCAGTCCCCTGACAGGAACAAATGCCGCCAAGTTATCAAGAAAATACGATCTCGCCCTGGAAGAACGCCAACCCCTAGAAATTCGGGCTACTGTCTTGGATATAGATAAACTGCGGCGGAAAACCATTCCACTTGCCGCAAGTATTCCAGGGCCTTCACCAGAGTATTTGCTGCCCAACAGTGGCATCATTTATGCTACCCGAGACGATGCGCTACCCGATCGCAGCGATCGACAAGAAACCAGCCTTGGTTCAGGCGTTTTTGATGAAGATACAAGCAAAACCGTAAGTCCAACAGACTCTCGGCTCGACCCTACCCGCCGCCCGAACGCGATTATGCTGATAAATGGAGATAAGCTGTTCCGGGGGGGCAATACCGCTGCAACAGTTACTACTGTGGAAGAAGTAGTAAAAGAAAAAGGCCTAACCTTGGTATCAAATTTGCCAGTTTATATCAAAGGAGAGTTTAACAAACACACCCAAGAAGAGTTTAGTGATGCCAATCTGGCTGCGGATTGGAATAACTTCTACACTCGCAACGAGCTCAATGGCAGCTTTGCCTGTCGCAAAGGCGACCCCCGGCTTACTTGTGCGGGTGATGATTGGCGACCCGCCACGGTGCTCGGGGATGCTGTCACCATACTTTCCGGCACTTTCCGTGAAGGCTTCCGCAATGAGGGAGATTTCGATCTGAGAAATAATGCAGGCGGGGCGACATTTGCTACTACTACTATTCCTAGTTTACCTGCTACTGAGCTTCGCAGAAATCAAGGATTTTACAACAACAACTTTGTTACCAATGGACTCAGTAGCGGGGCATTTAATCTTAGTGGCGTTCTTGATGGAACGGGCACAAAACTTACGGACAATAGCTACTTGACTATTGGTGGTAATGGTCTAAATAGTTCTTACTTCAATAACTTTGTAACGCCAATCCAGCGACGCGGAAACTATCCAGAGTATTTAATGGAAGTCTGCACAAAGTTGCCTGTTTCTGCCTGTACCGAAGGTGATTGGTATGTCAATCCAACTGCTGGCACATTAGCAAGAAGTGCCATAGGTCAGCCTTACGGCATAGCTAATCATCCAGCAGGGACAACTGCTCAGCCTCCGGCTCCTAGCTTGCAACGCTTCCCCCGTCGGGTTGCTTTTCAAAGGCTGGCTTCTAATACGTTACAAAATGCAGACGATACCAAAGTCACGGCTCTAGGCATTCGTTCAGGGAACATAGCCCCCTTTGACACTTCAACTGGCGCAGTACCATCTGTGAACCCTAACTCTCTCTGGTTTGCCTCAGCAACGAATCCAGCAGAGTCTCCAGATTTCGGTAATACCAACCCCCTGTTTTTTCTCAACAAAGTAAGTTTGCCGCCCAATCCAGCTACTGATGGCTTTCCATTTACAGATGGGATCAAAAAACCAGCGAGATTTTCAACCGCATCAGACCTAAACAAGCAGCCGCTATTAATGCCGGTGTTGCAAATTCAGGCAACAAATATTTCTCCAGGAACCACCCCAAGCTACGGTGGAGGCACATTAGCTGACAAACAAACGAAATGGCTGCCGCCAGCAGGTGCAACTTCGGCATCTCCAGCAGGATTTGCAACTGCGACATCTCAAGAATTCAATCTAATAGTTGGGTCAGGGGACGTTCCTTCACGGAAAATACCTGCTACTAATACAGGTGAGTTTAATGGCGGTCTGCAAAACTTGCCCCGCTTCCTTGAAAACTGGAGAGATGGCGACATTAGTACCAAAATTGTAGGTGCATTCATCCAGTTAAATCGCAGTGCTTATAGTACCGCACCCTACTTCTCGCGATTGGGGAGTTCTCTGCCGAGCAGTGTTTTCTATCGGACATCTACTACTACTACTACTACACCTGATCCCTTTAATCGTTACGTAACCAGTAACGCTGGTGGCTCAGTTCCTTTCTTCAGTCCGCCGACCCGGAATTGGGGTTTTGATGTCGGCTTATTATCTCAACCACCCGATTTGTTTACCCAACGGTTTACGACTCCTAGCACACAGACTAAACCGGCTGAATATTTCCGGGAAGTACCTCGGAATGACGATTGGATACAAACTTTGATGTGTGCTTTCATCGATAAAACTCCGACAACGCAAGCTGTCAGTAGCGATTTGCGCCCAACTGATTCATTCTGCAAAAAGCACACAGATATCTGATCATGAATAAACTACTAAAAGACAATAGCTACTCCCAACCATTGTCATTCAAGGGGGCCAAGACAGAAACAGCATTCAGCAGCCAGCAGGCCGAGAGTAAATCTGGCGGTTGCGCCCAAAAAGCGCAGCCACAAGATTCGGGCTACACGATTATTGAGTCTTTGGTAGCGATGGTTGTAGTTTCGGTGCTGATGATCGCGATCGCCCCGGTGATGGCATTCTCAGTAGCAACTCGCGTCCAAGCGCGGCGGGTGGAACTGGCCACACAGGCGGCGAGAGCTTACATTGACGCTCTCAGAACGGGTGCTATAAAACCTGGTGACAAAGAGTTCCCAATCCCCGCAGGAGTCAAGTTGGAGGAGGCACCAGTTGCGACACTCGGCCAAACATACTGCGTTGACTTAGATGGAGGAACTTGTAGTAACACGACTAGCACCAACAAAGCCTTTCGCGTTCAGGGCGCTTGGCTAAATCCAAATGCTGCTACAGGTGCCGAGCTAACATCAAAAGGCTACCAGCTCTTAGTCCGGGTTTACAGGGCTGATTCCTTTGTTTCGGGCGTAACTTTGAGGCGTCCCAACGGTGCGAAGCAATCTGTTGTGACTTCTGGTTTGGGCGACAAGACCATCCCAGTAGTAGAAATGTCTACAGAGATTCCGGCGATCGGAACTCCTTCGTATAAGTCAATCTTGGATCGCCTCAAAAAACCATGAACAAATGTAGGCAGATAATTACAGTGAGCGTGATTAGATTAAAACCCCTCCGACCCACTCGGCAAAGGAAAAAGTCAAAATGAAAACTTTACTCAGGTTGCTTCTCAAAACTCAGCACCAGAAAAACCGCTCTGGGCCAACTCAAACAGAAAAGGGCATGACTCTGGTCGAGCTGTTAATCGGTGCGGTTATGGCATTTTTAATCATCACCCCGATGCTCGCCTTTGTAGTGGATATGCTCAATAGCGACAGGAGGGAACAAGTCAAATCAAATACCGAGCAAGACATTCAGGCGGCAGTTGATTTCATCGCCGAAGATTTGAGTCAAGCCATTTATATTTACGATAACAATACAACTACGGGCATTCCTGAACTCACTAAACAAAAATTTATCCCCACAGGAGCGGATAAAACGCCTATTCTAGTATTCTGGAAACGCCAACAGATAAAACAATCTGTTCCGATTAACTCGACGATTGCAACGCCAAAAACCTGCGATGCGACTAAATGCAACGACACCTATGTACTATCATTAGTTGCTTACTACCAGTTTAAAGATAAGGACAATACTTGGTGTCAGCCTGACGGTACGGCTGCGACTTGTCCTACCCGCATTGCTCGCTATGAAATTAGGGATGGAGTAAGAAAACCTGACCCGATTGTGGGAGATGCTAATCTTCCTTACTACAATCCTAGTGATACAGATGAAGATACTCAACAACCAGATATAGCTTTTAATAAAGATTTTGACTTTACTAAACCCACACAAAACGTGACAAAGCCGGCGGAACTGACAAAGCCTAAATCAGGGGGAAGCAAGCCACAGGTACTGGTTAACTACATCGACCACAATACACCAGTGCAGCCATTATCAGCCACTGAATGTCAGACCGCTCTTGGTAGTCCTGCTGACCCAAAAACTTCACAAAAACTTGCAGAAACCACTTTAAAAGTAACCGACGCAAATACAGATAGCTTCTACGCTTGTGTAGATACAGCTAAAAACATAGCCAGAGTTACTATACGAGGAAACAGCCTCCGCCGCCTTCAAGATAGTACAGTTAAATCCAGCGCCCAGAATTCAGCATTTTTCCCAACAGCAACCGTGCAAGTACAAGGTCGAGGCGCGTTAGGAAAGTAACTTATACCATAAACACATTTCCGCAGCGCCACTGGCCGATAAAAAACAGGAGATAACCATGAAAACCCCACCAATATTATTAAAACTTTTGCACAACCCGATCGCCAAAACTACCCCTAATTTTAACAAAACAGCATCCAGAAACGACGATGGAGGATTCACTCTTCTAGAAGTGCTGGTAGTAGTGCTTGTATTAGGTATATTCGCCTCGATCGCAGCTCCCGGCTGGCTGGGATTCATCAACAGACAAAGAGTCCGCACAGTCAACGATCGAGTTCTCCAATCATTGCGAAGTGCACAAAGCGAAGCCAAGCGAACAAAGCGCGATGTAACTATTATATTTGACACATCTGACCCGCTAAAAGTCACGTTTAACCCGCCAATAGCTACGGGTGGTAGCACGCAGCCGTTAAATGCTGGAGGTGAAATTAAACCAGGACAGATTCAATTTGTTGTTATCGGTGGAGATACTGCTGCTCCTGCTCTTACTCCTGCTCTTACTGCTACTCAAAAATCGCTCACCTTTAAATTTAATGGTAGCTTCGATCCAAACAGTAAACCAAAATTACCTTTTGTGGTAACAGTTTCTGCTCTTCCTAGAAGTACAAAACAGTGCGTAATTGTGGAAACTCTTTTAGGAGGAATGCGAACTGCTGAGGGAGAATACAATTCTACGACAAAAGAGGGCTGTCCAGTAGTACCATAGATATTTTGTAATCTCTAACAGCGATTCCGCATAAGTTCAGAATTGCTCAAAAATATTAATAATTTTAAAAAAAATTGCTACAATCCTCAATCTTCTATTAATTCTTAAAAGCTCCCGGTACTGGACACAGCAATGCTGATATGTGTCAACAAGCGCGCTAAATGTAGTCACAGACTGCTGTTTACTGCCGAGGCTCCGATCCCCCCTAGCCCCCCTTAAGAAGGGGGGGACAAGAAAAGAGTATTCTCTTTCGCCCC